>JBDLUZ010000013.1:0-19861 GCA_039805045.1 Bacteroidota bacterium
TGAAATCATTTTTATCAATGATATAAAAGATGAGGATGAGAAGTTGAAGCGCATCGAAGCAAAGGTGAATGCCGATCCGAAGAATATGGATGCCATATCTATCTATACTGAAATATTATTTGGAAAACTGCTGTATGCAGATTCACTATATCCTACCGACGCAGAGTATGCTGCCGCAGAAGCTAAGGTTGTAAAACTTTATGAAATGATGGCTGCACTTGCTCCTGAAGATGGCCTAATTCCTTTTAACACGGGGTTAATTTACATCAATAGGGGTTTCAAAATGAACAGCAAGATTTCTGATGTTAATGACAAAATCAGGAAATTCAATGATGCACAAAAGCCTGATAAAGCTGGTAAAATTCCCCCACCGCCTAAAGAATTGACTGGACAAAGAGAAGAATTTTACCTTATTTGTTGAAAGCACAACCAATCTTGGAAAAGAAAGTTGGAGGAGGCAAAATGGAGCTTCAGAATTATAAAAAGTTACTTGACATCATGATAGAAGTATACAGTTCCAAGCGCCAGACATCTAAAGTAGCCGCTGATAAAACAAAGTTTGAAGCCGAAGAAGCAAAGTGGAATAAAGAATACGACAGGATAAACAGCTCAAAATAATTAAATGTCACTTCTGTTAGGTAGAAACCGATTTGGAAGTCCTGATAATACTGGTAATGTATTAACCAGAAATGAGGCAAATGCTTTACTTAACGAGTGGGTTTTAAACAACAAATTAAAATTACACATGTCCCAGGTAGCCGGATTGATGGCTGCCTGGGCACATGAAAAATTGAACCTGTCAGAAGATCAATGCTGGAAATGGGAAATGGCAGGATTACTTCATGATGCTGACTGGGATCAGTGGCCTGATCAGCATTGTAAAAAAATTATTGAACATCTTGAAAGCCTGCAGATAGATCCTGAAATTCTACGCGCAATTGCTTCGCACGGACCCATTCACTTTGGTGTAGAACCTGAAACCGACATGGATAAAATGCTTTATGCATTTGATGAACTTTCCGGACTGATTCATGCTTACTCTTTGATGAGACCGGAGGGTTATACCGGTATGGAGTTGAAGGGAGTGAAGAAAAGACTCAAGGAAAAAACTTTTGCATCAAATGTAAGTAGGGATGATATCCAGGATGCATGCCAGCGTGCAGGCATTGAATTGGATTTACTTATCACTTTTATCCTGAAACATCAAGCGAATTTTCAGCTACCTGAATAGTTTTCAATTATTTTTTTGTTCCCTTTCCAATCACCAATACAGCCGGTACAGGTCTTTGTCCGCCTGCATCAGATGGCTTAATTGTTTCCTTACCATTAACGAGCAAAGTACTGCTGCCTCCACCGTCAAGGTTCATGGCTTTCACACACTTTAAGTTCAGCATTATTTCTGCCAGATTATTAAGAGATGCACCAGCCGCGATTCCAGGCATTCTACCTTGAACAACAAGTAAAATCATTTTCTGATCAGCAGTGAATCCAATTGCGGTTCTCGGATGGAGGTCATTAATGGCTTTCCCTGCAAATTTCCTTTCTTCATTGTTGGTTATCCTAATCTGACTGTTTAAGAGTAAAACCGGACCACCACCAAACGCCCAATTTACTTTCCAGGGTTTCAGTGCCTGAAGAGCTGGGTTGCTAAGTGTGAAATGCGGAAATGAATCTATTACAGGCTTCACTGGTTCAGATTGAACATAGGGAAACTTAAATGAAGAGTCGTTTAAGTTATAAAGAATATCCATTTCACGTTTCTTACTCATCCCAAAAGCACTACCGAGTGTGTGCATAAAAGTAAGCGTGTCTTTGCCTTTTCTGGAAACTGCAGGCGTATCAAACGCAACTATTTTACCATCCTGGACAATCAGGTTAACATTCCGGTTTTGCTTGAATTCAAAAAATGAACAATTCATTACAATGTATGGCGCAGTATTGCGGTCAAAAAACTGCTGCGGTGTAAGTCTGCGATACAACGTTGTGTCAACATTAAAATCAAGATTTTTATCCCTTGTATCAATTTCAACATAAAATGCAATATTCGGTCTGCCTTCAAGCTGTTCCTGTGTTTTAAAAACAGAAACAGATGGCGGTAAATAACCATACTGATCAGATACGTTAGTCCATTTTAACTGTCCATGAACGGATAGGGTATTCAATAAGCAACCGAATACAATTAGTCTGAATGTTGCTGATTGATTCGACAATATTCTATTTAACATAATATAAATTATAGGTAAATTTTATTTTAAAATTCAGATTGCTAATGTACTTAGATTCAGTAAATTGTTGTTTAAAATTCCTTGATGTTCAGAAGATCCTTTTTAAGAAATACAATGCTCGGAATTCCGGCAATATCTGGAGTATTTCCATCAAATACAAAATCTATCAAGCCCCAAAAACCAATTATTATTTCAACATGGGATTTTGGTAAAGCCGCCAATGCTGAAGGTTGGAAAACGTTATCCGCAAATGGGCATGCTTTAGATGCAATTGAAAAAGGCGCAAGAATTACAGAAGCTGATCAAAGCAATAAAACTGTTGGTTACGGTGGTTATCCGGACCGGGACGGAAAAGTAACACTGGATGCGTGCATCATGGATGAAAAAGGGAACTGTGGTTCGGTGATGTGCCTGGAACATATCAAACATCCGATTTCCGTAGCCAGAATGGTCATGGAAAAAACACCTCATGTAATTCTAGTTGGAGATGGTGCCTTGCAATTTGCACTGGAAAATGGTTTCCAGAAAGAAAACCTGCTTACGCCCGATAGCGAAGCTGCCTGGAAAGAATGGTTGAAAAAAGCAAACTATGCGCCGGTGATGAACATTGAAAACAAAACATATCAATCACCGGATCCTGGCTTTTTTCCAGGGAGCATTGATAACCATGACACCATAGGTATGCTCGCATTGGATAGCCAGGGCAGGTTGAGCGGAGGTTGTACCACAAGCGGAATGGCGTTTAAAATGCATGGCAGGGTTGGAGACTCCCCCGTTATTGGTGCAGGATTATTTGTTGATGGCGAGGTAGGTGCAGCTACATCAACTGGCGTTGGAGAAGAAGTAATCCGATGTGTTGGATCACACCTTGTTGTGGAATACATGCGACAGGGAAATAGTCCGCGCGAAGCCTGCAAAAAAGTAGTTGAGAGAATCGCTAAAAGAGATCCGGAGAAGGCAAAGAATATACAGATTGGGTTTCTTGCATTGGATAATAAAGGAAATTATGGTGCATATGCTCTCCAAAAAGGATTTTCATTCGCGGTAAAATCAGCTGATGAAGAAATTGTGATTCCTGGTGAAAGCTATTTTAAATAATATGAAACACGAGCTTGAAGTAATTGCCTTTGATATTGAATCCTGCCTGATTGCAACAGAAAATGGTGCAGACAGGATAGAACTTTGTGCCAATCCCTTTGAAGGGGGCACTACCCCATCACTTGGGATGATCCGTCAGGCAAGAAAATCGACTGGCATTCAACTTTTTCCAATTATCAGGCCAAGGGGTGGAGATTTTCTCTATTCTAAAGCTGAATTTGATGCAATGAAATGCGACATAACTGCATGTCTGGATGAAGGCTGTGATGGAGTGGTCATTGGTATGCTCAAAAAAGATGGCACAGTTGATGTTGACAATTGTCGTGAATTGGTCGTTGCTGCCGGGAAAATGGAAGTCACATTTCACAGGGCTTTTGATCGCGTTTCAGATCCTGAAAATTCACTTGAAGAAATCATTGCAATGGGATGTAAAAGGATACTCACAAGCGGACTGAAACCAACAGCACCAGAAGGATCAGTGCTATTGATGAAACTTGTTCAACAGGCAGCGAATCGGATAACAATCATGCCGGGCTCAGGGATCAGGGCTGGCAATATTCGTGCACTTGCCTTAGCCACCGGCGCCAAGGCCTTCCATAGTTCAGCAAGATTAAGTAAAGGATCAGATATGGATTATAAAAATATGGAAATGAATGAATTACTTAATAAAATAACCCTTGACGGCACTGAAGTATCTGCCCTCAGGAATGAACTGAATACGATTGCTTCACTATAAAATTTCAATGGTTCAATCATGTTAAAATCTAAATATACCATAGCTATTACAGGATTGTTGGTCATTACCGGTATTTACCTCAGCTTTTTTACCCGAAAGCCAGTGAATTACAGCACGGATGTAAAACCAATCATCAATCAAAAATGCATTTCCTGTCATGGCGGAGTAAAGAAAAAAGGTGGGTTTAGTCTCTTATTCAGAGAAGAAGCACTCGCAGCAACAGCATCGGGTAAACCGGCTATCATTCCTGGTGATGCTGCTAACAGCGACATGATCAAAAGGCTATACCACAATGATCCAGAAGAAAGAATGCCTTATCGTGAAGAACCGTTGTCAAAAGAAGAAAAGGATATACTAAGCCGCTGGATTGATGAAGGCGCCAGATTTGAAACTCACTGGTCTTACTTGCCGGTCACAAAACCTGCACTTCCCAAATCGGGTTTATTTTCTCTTTTTTCAGGTAAATACGATAATGACATAGACAGATTCATTGATGAAAAGCTGGATGAAATAGACCTTGAAAGAACTGATGAGGCCGATAAAAGAACATTATTACGCAGGGTTTCACTTGATCTGATAGGAATGCCAGCTCCAGATTCGATTGCACAGCAATTTTTGAAAGATGAAAGTAAGGATGCATACTCAAAACTGATAGACAACCTGCTGCAATTACCTGCCTATGGCGAACGATGGACAGCCCTATGGATGGATCTTGCGCGTTATGCAGACACCAAAGGCTATGAACGGGATTATATCCGTTCAATCTGGAGATACCGCGATTGGCTCATAAAGGCATTCAATCAGGATATGCCCTACAATCAATTCATCACGGAACAAATTGCGGGAGATCTGCTTCCGGGAGCGACCAATGAACAATTGATTGCTACTGCATTTCACAGAAACACCATGACAAATGATGAGGGAGGAACCGATAATGAGGAATTCAGAACTGCAGCGGTTATCGACAGAGTCAACACAACCTGGGAAACCCTGATGGGCACCAGTTTTGCCTGTGTACAATGCCATAGCCACCCATACGACCCTTTTAAACATGAAGATTACTACCGTTTCATGGCCTATTTCAATAATTCACGTGATGAGGATACATATGATGAATATCCTTTATTACGCGAGTTCAGAAATAAAAGTGCCCTGCAGTTCGATTCACTGACTACCTGGTTATCCACAAAGCTGACAACAAATGAACACAAATTGTTTTACAATCAGTTGATTCGGACAGGCCATTCATGCGTAAACAGTATCCAGGCAGATTCACTTGTCAATGCTGCATTGGAAGACACCAAATTCCTCCGTTTGAGAAAAACAGGACTAGCCAGATTCAAACAGATGGATTTCAACGGATACAAAGAACTTATGATACGTTATCGGTCGCCTGTAGACAAAGGTATGCTCACTATTCATGCAGACAGTCTGCAAACAGTTCCGATTGCAACGGCTCAGTTGAACAAAACAAAAGACGGATGGCAATTGATCAGTATTCCTGTGTCTCCCAATTTTTCCGGAGTTCACGATCTTTTCTTCTCCTACAGCAGTCCGCTCTTAAAAGATGTGAACGATAATGGTATTGTAATTGATTGGTTTACCGCAATTCCTTCTTTTCCTGAAAAACAAAATCCAACAGGAAAATACTATTATAACCTGTTTACTGGTCTGCTCAATAATCCTGATGCAGAAAAAACACCTGTCATGCTGGATAATCCCAGCTACATGAAAAGAAAAACCTATGTCTTCGAAAGGGGAAACTGGCTGCTGAAAACAAATGAAGTTGAGCCTGGTTTGCCGGATATTTTTACCCAGGAATCAGCAAAGAGAACAAGGAACAGACTTGAACTGGCAAGATGGATGACTGACAAAAAAAATCCGTTGACTGCAAGAACAATGGTAAACAGACTATGGGAGCAATTATTTGGTCAGGGGCTTGTTGAAACACTAGAAGACCTTGGTTCCCAGGGTGCCATACCTACACACAAGGAGTTGCTGGATTTTCTTGCCTACAATTTTATGCATGAAGAAAATTGGAGTGTAAAGAGAATACTGAAACAAATTGTAACATCTGAGACTTACAAGCAACGTTCTTTAGTGAGTAAGGATGCCCTAAAAAAAGATCCGTTGAACAAGTATTATGCACGTGCACCAAGGGTACGACTTTCAGCGGAACAAATAAGGGATCAAGCTCTTGTCATTTGTGGTACTTTGAGCAACAAAATGTACGGTCCCAGCGTGATGCCATACCAGCCTGAAGGCATCTGGAAATCACCATACGACGAACGAAAATGGGAGCAAAGCCAGGGTGAAGATCAATACCGGAGATCAATTTATACCTATTGGAAAAGAACATCCCCCTACCCTTCAATGGTAAACTTTGATGGTACGGCAAGAGAAGTATGCCTGACCAGGAGGATCAGGACAAATACCCCATTGCAGGCACTAACCATCCTGAATGACTCAACTTACTGGGATCTTTCAGTAAAATTGGCCCAAGGTGTTATGCAGGATAAAAATACTGATATTAGGCAAAGAATAAGTAAAGCTTATGAACTGGCTACCGGTCAGCCAATTACAGCACAGAAAGTGATTGTACTAGATGATTTGTATACCCAAAGTCTGAAAAAGCTTGGTAACGATGAGGAAAGAATTAAAAAGATGATGTCTGACAGCATATACAAGAAAGAAGACAGGCAACTGGCTGCCATGTCTATGGTCACCAATGCTATTTTGAATCTTGATGAGGTAATCACCAAAAATTAAAGCTCCTATGTCTGATAAAAAATTATTCAACGAGGCCAAAACATACCACCATCGTTTCAATACCAGAAGACATTTCCTGTCTCAATGCAAAACAGGGATGGGGTTAATGGGATTGGGTTCCCTAATGGATAGTTGCAACCTCTTTGGAGGTGATGTTACAGAACAAGTCAACTCAAAAAATCCTCTTCAGCCAAAAGCACCACATTTTCAAGGTAAAGCCAAATCGGTAATATTCCTACACATGGCTGGAGCTCCTTCCCAACTTGAGATGTTTGACTATAAGCCTGAATTGCAAAAGATGGATGGATTGGATTGCCCGGATTCATTTATACAGGGTAAGAAATTCGCATTTATCCGCGGCGTTCCCAAATTACTCGGCCCACAGGCTAATTTTAAGCAATATGGTGAAAGTGGATTATGGTTATCAGACAACTTGCCACATTTCAGTCAGGTTATTGATGATGTTAGCATTCTGAAAGCCGTAAATACTGACCAGTTCAATCACGCACCTGCGCAACTGCTCATGCATTGCGGCACAGCCAGGCTTGGTAGGCCCAGTATCGGTTCCTGGGTAACCTATGGACTCGGATCAGAAAACAGCAACCTCCCGGGATTTGTAGTCCTGACATCTGGTGGCAGAAATCCGGATTCTGGAAAAAGTGTGTGGGGAAGTGGCTTTCTACCTTCTGTTTATCAGGGTGTGCAATGCCGTTCAGAGGGAGACCCGGTTTTATTTCTGAAAGATCCCAATGGATTTGACAGAGACATGAGAAAGTCTTCAATCGAAGCCATCAACAAAATCAATGAACTGGCATACAATGAATACCAAGACCCAGAAATACTATCGAGAATTGCACAATATGAAATGGCTTTCAAAATGCAAATTGCCGTGCCGGATGTCATGAATATTGCTGACGAACCAGCCTACATTCATGAAATGTACGGAACTGAACCAGGCAAGGAGTCCTTTGCCAATAACGCTTTATTAGCCCGCAAGCTGGTAGAAAAAGGAGTGCGATTTGTACAATTATTTGACTGGGGATGGGATAGCCACGGTACAGATCCAGGAACTGCGCTGGATCAGGGTTTCATTACAAAATGTCGTCAAACAGACAAAACAATTACAGCACTGCTGTTGGATCTCAAACAAAGGGGTTTACTGGATGAAACCCTTGTGGTTTGGGGAGGTGAATTTGGCAGAACACCCATGCAGGAAAACCGCGATGGAAAACAAAACTATTTCAAAGGAAGAGACCACCATGCTGATGCATTTTCCATGTGGATGGCAGGTGGTGGTATCAAAGGTGGATTCAGTTATGGAGAAACAGATCCTATAGGATACAATGCAATTGAAGGGAAAGTTTCCGTATATGATGTCCAGGCCACAATATTGAAACAACTTGGGTTCGATCATGAACAACTCACCTATCAGTTTCAAGGACGTGACTTCAGGCTAACTGATGTTTTTGGTAAAGTAATTGACCCGATCATCGCTTAATTTATTTTATGTCAGGAAGAAGAGATTTCATCAAGAACAGTTCAATGGTAGGTAGTACTTTTATACTCCCCAAACTTGAGCTTACAGCAAAACCTACAGATAATCCGATTCAGGCCAATCTGATAATTCTTGCAACAAACTGGGGTTTTACGGGGACTTTAGATAACTTTTGTGCGGCAGCCAAAAAAGAAGGGTATAACGGCATTGAAGTCTGGGTACCAGGTACACAACAGGAAATGTCTGAGCTTAAGCATACCGTTGATAAATATGATTTAAAACTTGGCCTGTTAACAGGAGGTAGTGACCGTTTGCCGTCAAAACACAAGATACAATTTACGGAAGCCATTGAGCGGGCAATTTCCTTGAATCCACTGTATATCAATTGTCATTCAGGAAAAGATTATTTTGAGTTTGAAGAAAACCTCAGCATCCTGCAGGCTTCAATTGATCTTTCTCAAAAATCTGGAGTCCCTCTTTATCATGAAACACATCGGGGAAGAAGCTTGTTTGCGGCTCCAGTTACAAAAAAATTCATTGATAAACTACCCGATCTCAAGCTTACGCTTGACATCTCACACTGGTGTAACGTACATGAAAGCCTACTTCAGGATCAGCCACAAAATATAACTGAGGCCCTTAAAAGAACCGAACACATTCATGCCCGCATCGGTCATGCTGAAGGACCTCAAGTAAATGATCCGAGAGCACCTGAATGGCAAGAAGCATTCAATGCCCATTTAAAATGGTGGGATGAGGTTGTTGCAAGAAAAACGAATGAAGGTAAACCCGTAACAATACTTACCGAGTTTGGTCCGCCCAATTACCTTCCTACCCTTCCTTATACGCAGCAACCTGTAGCCGACCAATGGGCGATTAATGCATATATGATGCGCTTTCTCAGAAACAGATACAGCAAATAACCTGACATGATTATTTCAGAATTAATAGGCAGACTCCACCCCTTACTTGTCCATTTGCCAATTGGTATTTTTACATTGCTGATTCTTATTGAAATTTTGGGGAGTTTAAAGCTGTTTAAGCACTTGGCTGATTCTACAAAATTCATATTGCTTTCTGGCATCATTACAGCAGTCCTTTCGCTCATCACCGGTTATGTTTTATCACTTGAAGGCTCAAACAACCAGGATCAGGTGGATAACCACATGTGGATGGCTTTCGCTACAACAATTTGTTATGGCGTATATTACTGGTGGAAAAGTTTGATAGATAGCAAACCCAGCTTAAAATGGCCTGTGTTAGCAATACTTTTGACCTTATTAGTTGTAACAGGTCATCAGGGAGGTGTATTGACACATGGAGAGGGATTTTTGGTGGTCAACCAACAGGCAGATGAAAATAAATCTTGGCCTGCTCCAGTAATTTCGGAAATTGAAAAAGCTAATGTGTATGCAGACATGGTTCAATACACCCTGAATACCAAATGTGTTTCGTGCCATGGCAATGAAAAACAAAAGGGTAAACTGCGATTAGATGATGTTAAATGGATTGAAACTGGAGGGAAATCTGGAAAGACAATCAACAGAAATGACCCTACCTCCAGTGAACTCCTGAAGAGGATTCTTCTGGAAGATATCCACGAAGAACATATGCCTCCCAAAGGGAAAGTACAACTGACAGCATTTGAAAAGACCATCCTGCAGTGGTGGATTGAAACCGGTGCATCTTTCGAGAAAACTGTGAGCGAAACAGGACCTGATTCTTTGATAAAAAAATCAATCAATGCATTCAAGGCATCACTCAGCGTTTCAACTGTCAGGATAAAAGAACGCGAGGAAGTTCCTGCGGTTAAATCTACTGTATTGGCAGAACTGACTGCAGCAGGATGGGGAATTTCAAACATAGCCGGTAAAAGCAATTATATCAGGGTAACGAGCTATAACCTTGAAATGCCCGTAAATCAGGCACTCGAAATCCTGAAAAAGGCTGCCATCAATATCATCGATTTAAAACTTTCCCAGAAAGAAGTCAAGGATAGTGATTTATCAATAATCGCATCATTCAGCAATCTGGAAAATTTATGGCTTGACAACAATGCATTAACAGATAATGGATTCAAGAAATTAACCGTACTCAATCACCTTGAGTATTTGAATGCTTCTGAAACAGAACTTACTCCAGCAGCTTTGCAGGAATTAACTGCAATCAAAACTTTAAGAAAAGTGATAGCGGTTAATACAAAAGTGAACGAAGCCGATAAACAGAAGTTTCATTTGAGCGCGCCTGATTTGAAATTAATCCTCCCTGATTCCATGCAACGTTTCGCTTCAGACACCATTTTTAGTATAAAAACAAATTAAACAGACCGCACAAGCGATTGATAATCCTTCAGGAGATGAAGCTGATTGATGGTGCGGTCGAAATTATTCATCTCATGTCGTATACCATAGTATATGTCATCATTCAGAAAATCAGTGAGGAACCTCAATGCCTGCATGTAAATCATGAATTCACCGGCATAACCAATTGCTGAAATTTCAATTATTGTCATTTTGTCTGCCATATATTCCTTATATCCTTCAATAATGGCCTCAAGACAATCCTTCCGAACAAATACATTTTGTAAATCGGTGTCTTCTTCATTGCCTGGAGAAAGATAAGTCCTAAACATATCTCCCAAATCACTGATTATCAAACCACTCATAGTGGTATCCAGGTCAATCACACAAACACTTTTACCCTGTTTATTGAACAGCACATTGTTTATCTTCGTATCATGGTGTGTGACTCTTTGTAAGAAATCAGCAGATTTTTCAATTTTAATGAACTGATCCACTATTTTGTAATTATCACGAATCAGGCTGATTTGTTTTTTTGCGTAAACAATCCTTTTTTCGTTCCCATTTTTCAATGCATCCTGAAATTGTTTCCAGCGGAATTGCAGATCGTGAAATCCTGGTATGGAAGGTTTTAATAAGTTAGAATCAAACCCATTAAAGGAAGCAGTGAATCTCCCAAATTGCAGGGCTGCTTCGTAAGCCTGTCCTGCATCTTGACATTCATTCAAGGAATGGGTGTCTTCTACAAATGAGGTTAACCTGTAAAACTCTCCATCAATAACAGCATGAATGTGACCTGAGATGGTTCTGATCGGAAAGGGGACAAGAAATCCGAAATTTCCCTTCTCCAAAAAATCACTCATGGATGCCAGGTTAAATGCGATATCATCTGGATTTTTAAAAACTTGTCTGTTGATATGCTGAAGAATATAGGTTGGTGATTCATTTTTTTCAACAACAAAGGTTTGATGAATCAATCCAGCGCCAAATTTTTTTATACCATAATTATTGGCATCTTCTAGAAAAAAACTGAGGATTTGATGTGGTTCCATATCAATATAGTAACCTCACTTTTACACTGCCTTTTACATTTCGCAACAATTCAACTGCATTCTTTGAAAGTTTCTTATCCACATCCAATACAACATATCCAATATCCTCATTGGTCTTTAGGTATTGACCAAGAATATTGATGTGGTTATCAGACAATGTACTGTTGATTTCAGATAATACTCCTGGGATATTGCTGTGAATATGGAGGATTCTGTGGGTACCTTCAAGCGGAGAAAGACTTAATTCGGGAATCGTGTGAGATCCTGTTGAAGCGCCAATTTCAAGAAAATGTAACAATTTGGCACTGACATCTTCACCAATATTATATTGAGCCTCCTCAGTTGAACCACCGATATGGGGGGTGAGCAAGACATTGGATATTTTTTGTAAGGGTGAACTAAAAGGATCACCATTTTTCTCAGGCTCTACTGGAAATACATCAATGGCAGCTCCTGAAAGGTGCCCTTCTTCCAACATTTTTGCCAGGGTTTCGAGATCTACCACTTCTCCCCTCGCATAATTAATCAAAATAGAACCTTTCTTAAATTGTTTAAATAAGGTTTTATTGATCAGATTTTTTGTTTGTCCGGTTTCAGGTACATGTAATGTGATGATATCAGACTTTGATACAAGATCTTTTAAATTTTTACAGGCAATAGCATTACCAAGTGGTAACTTGGTGACAACATCATAAAACTGGACTTTCATGCCAAGCGCTTCAGCAAGCACACTAACCTGCGAACCGATATTACCATAGCCTATGATTCCCAGGGTTTTTCCACGAAGCTCAAAACTCCCCTTCGCATCCTTGTTCCAAACACCTTCATGGGCAGCAATATTTTTATCCAGAATTTTTCTGATAAGCATAATTGAAGCCCCAATAACCAATTCTGCCACTGATCGTGTGTTACTGTATGGAGCATTGAACACTACGATACCCTTTTTCCTTGCTTCAGTCAGATTCACCTGATTTGTTCCTATACAGAAACATCCAATAGCCTGCAGCTTAGGTGCATTGTCTATAACACGTTTGGTCATTTGTGTTTTGGAGCGAATACCAACCAAGTGTACATTTTTGATTTCTTCTATCAGCTGGTCTTCTGACAGCGCACCAGAAACTTTTTTAATATCAGTATAACCTGCATCCCGGAAAACTTTGATTGCTGCATCACTGATGTTTTCAAGAAAAAGGATTTTTATCTTGTCTTTAGGATAACTGGTTAAAGCAGAATTAGCCATCTTTTTTGAGTAAATTTGTACAAATTTACGAACTAATTTTACCTTGTCCAATTTATAGACCTGATGCATAAAATCAAGATATTCATATTACTTTTTTTCTCATTTTTAGTCATCTTCATCGGTGCAGACAAATATTTTCAGTCAACTTTACCCTCAAAAACCATTAAAACCCCTGCCATTGTATTGGGTGAATCAAGCAATGCTACCTGGAATACAACAGATAGAAAACTTGAAAAAGCAAGTAATTCGTTCTATACAGACGTGCTTCTTCAATCCAAGTTTAACGGTGCTATGCTGGTTTGCCGAGGTGGAAAAATAATTTTTGAAAAATATGCCGGACTTACTGAGGTTCTGAAAGGTGAACCTATTGATTCGAATACTGCCTTTCACCTGGCTTCAGTTTCAAAGACCTTTACAGCCATGGCTATTCTGAAACTGAAGGAAAGTGCAATGATTGATCTTGATTCGTCTGTAAGCAATTACTTGGAAGGCTTTCCATTTAAAGGGATAACTGTTCGCAATCTTTTATCCCATCGGAGCGGTTTGCCAAACTATGCTCATTTCGTAGAAAAGCTGGGGTGGGATACCCATATTAATATTACCAATGCAGATTTACTTCAGTTAATCATTAAGCATGCAGGAAAATTATCAATTGGTAAACCAGGTAGTTATTTCGAATACTGCAATACAAACTATGCCCTACTCGCCTTGATCATCGAAAAGATCAGTAAAAGCAGTTATGCTGATTTTCTGCGAACAAATATATTTATACCGCTCGATATGAGAAAAAGCTATGTTTTCAACAACAGTATGCAGCAAGTGGTGCTCCCATCTTTTAAATTTAATAATCGCAGGGAACCTTTCATGTTTCTGGATGAAATATACGGAGATAAGAACATTTATAGCACTGCAAGGGATCTTATGAAATGGGATAAAGCCCTTGAGGAAAATACCTTTTTTACAAAAGAAACGCTGCAGGAAGCATTCCAGGGGTATAGTTATGAGAAAAAAGGAATCAGAAACTATGGGCTTGGATGGCGACTGATTGAAATGCCTTCAGCAAAAAAGATAATCTACCACAATGGTTGGTGGCATGGAAATAATACGGTTTTCAGCAGATTTCCCAATGATTCAACCTGCATAATTGTTCTTGGCAATAAATTCAACAGGAGTATTTATCAGGCACGAAAAATTGGTGGAATTTTTGATGGATATGATGTACAATGGGAAGAAGATAACTGATTAACCACATTTTATTCAACTTTTGACTAAAATTGATCAAAAACATGAGCTTAATACAAAAAAGCGAACATTTTATACTTAACTATACTGAAAACTGTACCCAATAGAAACACAATTACTTGATTATTTGTACGTTTTGACTATTTTTGCAACCCCATAGCCATGCTCATGGCATGTAAAATCATTAAATCATAGAACCTATAGAGTTTATGCAAAACCTGATTTATCTAGTGCCCGTTATGGGCCTCATCGGACTGCTTTACACCTTCATTAAATTTAATTGGGTTTCCAAACAAGATCCCGGAAACGACAGGATGAAAGAAATCAGTACCTATATCGCAGAAGGAGCCATGGCATTTCTGCGGGCAGAATGGAAGATACTGGGCTATTTTGTTGTCATCGTGGCTATTCTTCTGGCATTCATGTCTCAAAGTAACCCCAATTCACATTGGAGCATTTCACTTGCTTTTATTTTTGGTGCATTCAGTAGTGCATTGGCTGGTTATATCGGTATGAAGGTAGCCACCAAAGCCAACGTCAGAACAGCACAAGCAGCCCGCACGAGCCTTTCCAAAGCTTTAAATGTCTCTTTTACAGGAGGTGCAGTGATGGGTCTTGGTGTAGCAGGACTTGCAGTATTGGGTTTAGGTGGATTGTACATTATCCTCAAACAAATATTTGCACCAGGCAGTGAAGCCAATTCTCATGAAATGATTAAGACTATTGAGATACTCACAGGCTTTTCGCTTGGAGCTGAATCAATTGCACTTTTTGCACGTGTTGGTGGTGGAATCTATACCAAGGCAGCAGACGTTGGAGCTGACCTTGTGGGTAAAGTAGAAGCCGGCATCCCTGAGGATGACCCAAGGAATCCTGCCACCATTGCAGACAATGTGGGTGATAATGTGGGAGATGTTGCAGGTATGGGAGCTGACCTCTTTGGATCTTATGTTGCTACAGTTCTTGCAACTATGGTGCTTGGACAAGAGACCATTTCACAGGATAATTTTGGTGGATTTGCCCCAATCCTTTTACCTATGCTCATTGCAGGTATAGGTATTCTCTTTTCAATTATAGGTACATTTTTCGTTCGTATAAGTGAAAATGCAGGAATTAGCACAGACAATGTGCAGAAGGCATTGAATATGGGCAACTGGGGATCTATTATTCTTACTGCCATTGCTTGTGCAGGACTTGTATACTACATTCTTCCAGCTGAAATGACACTTCGCGGCCTGGTATTTACTAACCATGGCGTAATGGGAGCTATCGTAGTTGGGCTTGTTGTTGGTACCCTTATGAGTATCATCACAGAATATTATACTGCCATGGGCAAACGCCCGGTTCTGTCTATAATCAGACAATCTTCTACAGGACATGCCACAAATGTAATTGGTGGTCTTGCTGTAGGCATGGAATCCACCCTACTCCCGATCCTGGTTCTTGCAGGTGGTATCTGGGGTTCATTTGAATGCGCCGGCCTCTATGGTGTTGCTATTGCAGCCGCAGGCATGATGGCCACTACAGCTATGCAACTCGCTATCGATGCATTTGGCCCTATCGCTGACAATGCAGGTGGTATCGCTGAAATGAGTGAACTGCCAAAAGATGTCAGGGAAAAAACGGACGTATTAGATGCAGTTGGTAATACCACAGCAGCTACCGGTAAAGGATTTGCCATTGCTTCAGCAGCATTGACAGCACTCGCTTTATTTGCAGCATATGTTGGTGTTATCAATCAGAATGGTCTGGAATTACAGGGTATTGATATCTATAAAGCTAAAGTACTTGCTTCATTGTTTATTGGCGCAATGGTTCCATTTATCTTTTCTTCACTTGCTATCAAAGCCGTAGGCCAAGCAGCCATGGCAATGGTAGAGGAAGTCAGGAGACAATTCAGAACAATTCCGGGTATAATGGAAGGAACAGGAAAACCTGAGTATGATAAATGCGTTGCAATTTCTACAGAGGCTTCAATTAAAAAAATGATGCTCCCTGGTGCAATCGCCATTATTTCACCATTAATCATTGGTTTCATACTTGGACCAGAAGCATTGGGTGGATTCCTGGCAGGTGCTACTGTTAGTGGCGTTCTGATGGGAATGTTTCAGAATAATGCAGGAGGTGCCTGGGATAATGCTAAAAAGAGTTTTGAAAAAGGTGTGGAAATCAATGGCGAAATGTTTTACAAGAAGTCTGAACCACACAAAGCTTCAGTTACAGGTGACACCGTTGGTGATCCATTCAAAGATACTTCTGGACCATCTATGAATATTCTTATCAAACTTATGTCCATTGTTTCCCTGGTTGTAGCACCAACTCTTGCCCAAATGCATGGCGGATCAGCAACACCTGTTAAAATGAATGGCACTAAGGTTGAAAAAAATATTGAAGTATCAATATCTAGTAATGACACTTCAAATACGCAAACAATAACTGCGGGACCTGATGAAGGATTAATCCTGGCTCTTCAGGCTGACGGTCAACTTTCTTCTGGATCAAATCTGATTGAATTTGAAAATGGAATTTTAAAAATCAATGGCAATATCATTGATGCAGAGAAATACAAGAGCATGATTAAGGGTGATAAAATGACCATTAAAATAGAAGAAAAGACAACTCAAACAAAATAGTTTCCACTTCATTCCAATAGAAAAGCCCCTCAGTGAGGGGCTTTTCTATTGGAATGAAGATTTATATTATTTGCGTGCAATCTTGAAAGTCTTGGATGCATTGTTTGTACTCGTCTTCTGACTGGCAACTGCAATTGTAACGTTATAAAGAACTCCTGATGCAAGTGTTCCTATTGAAACATCATTGGTAGCGACTGTTGACTTGATATTTTTACTCTCTAAAACAGATCCATCACTTTCCTTTTTGGTGGTTATATCAATAGAGATACCTGAACTAGGTATTTTAGATGACAGATTAACCTTAAAAGAGTGGGTTCCAGACAAAGCTGTCACTGTTGTAGTTCCAGGATCTGGGTCTATGGCAAAAACAATATTTTCCTCTTTCTCAACAGGAGGAGGTGTAGGAGGATTGGGAGTGGGCGTTTTAGGCTTACCGCAGGAAGAGAGTAATACTCCTGCAACGATAAACATCATAAAGGATTTCCGCATATTTCTGTCTATTTTATTTAAAATTAAGATATTTCAGTATAAGAATATGTCAAATCTGATTCATGTTTAAAATTCAGCATGCCTGTTTCCAATCAGAAATCCCAATACCAGTTCATGTGTTCCCCTATTCATTGTACTCAACAAAAATTTTCCTTTATTAAGATCATAAGAATAGCTAACCTGAAACTTTTTATTCAAATGTAATCCTGCCATAGCAGCAAAACCATCATCTTTTCTGAAATTTCCACCTACCCACATCAAATCCTCGTACTGTACTCTGCAATTCAAATCCAATCCCACAGGAAGTGCTGATATATACCTAACCATAACTGATGGAAGTACATAAATATTGTAAGAGATCCTGAATTTATATCCACTGGTTAAAAATAAATGCGGGATAAGTGTTGATTGGTTCAATGAGCTTTCAACAAGATCCAACTTAGCCGGTATGATTTGCTGTGCTGAAAGTCCAGCAAAAAACCTGGAAGAATATATCCACAGTCCGGCATTTAACTCTGGTTTTATGCTTGACAATTTACCTATCGCATTGCCAATAGCAGGATCATTAGGCTCAGCAAGGCTGATTTTATCAGCATCAATAGAAACCAAAGATGCTCCGGCGCCAAAACCGGCAGATAAGCTCAGCTCATTGGTCAAACCCAGATGGTAGGCGTAGCTAGCCACGGCAGTTGTGCGATTTATATAGCCGGTTGAATAATTCATGGCTGTAAATCCAAAACCATGGTGGGGAGACATCGCATCAAAATATTCAGGAAAAACATTACCATGTGTATTTTGACCAATCATGGAAAACGAAGTGGCATTCTCCCTGAAATCTTTTTTATCAAGAGCACCATGAACAGTAGCATAGAATGTTTTGGGGGCGCCATCTATGCCTACCCATTGATTCCGTGCACTCAGCTTTATATCTGTATAATTTTCAATTCCCGCAAGTGCTGGATTTACGATAAAGTTATTCAGGATGTATTGGGTATAATGTGGTCTCTGTTGTGCTGAAATATAATTGAGCTGAAAAAGTATAAAACCACAAATGAATAAAAATCTCGGCATGAAAATCATTTAAGAATAGTTAAATAACCGGCAATAGGTTTACGACCTAATTTTGGATTGATTACATAGTAGTATGTACCTGCAGGAAGAGGCTTCCCTTGAAATGTACCATCAAAAGGTTTCTCATAACCACTTGTGCTGAAATAAACACGATTACCCGAAGGCGTAAATACTTCCACGATGCAATCGAGGTATTTTTCAATATGCTTTATTTGCCAAGTATCATTAATTCCATCTCCATTGGGTGTAAATGTATTCGGTGGAACGAGTAACTGAATGGATGTAATTTTTATAAAATCACTGGCGATACAATTTCCAGTGCCTGTAACAATAAGCGTATATTCGATATCATCTTTAGGTGCGATAACAGTTGGGTTCAATACAGTATCACTGTTCAGATAGGTTGACGGCTCCCACTTGAATCTCATCCCCACTCCTCTTGCAGAAGCATTGATAACTCTGGCCGAATCATCCAGTAAACTAAAATCTGAACCAGCATCTACCTTTGGCGTATAATTTACCCGTATATAGTTACTATCCTCGGCAAAACATCCTGCATTACTAACATACTTGTAGCGAATCATGTATAATCCTGAATCCAATCCGGTCGGATTAAATAGTCCATCAGGACTAATCCCCATTCCACTATATGTAGCTGTGCCAGTTAGACCGCTAACAGGAGTAAAAGATCCTGTTTTGATAAGCACCGGTTTCCTTTCTGTGCACACTGAAGGAATATCTGCAAGTTCCACGATTGGACTACCATTGAGTTTAACAGTAATTGTTGTATCATCAAAACATGATTTACCAGAGTAGGAAACCATTCTGATTGAAATATCTTTCTGTGCAACATCAAGAAAATCATTAAACCTGAATGCATATCTACTGTTTAAAGCAGGTATCTGATCTGTGGTGTCTTTTTTTAACACATTCATATCCAGCCAGGAGATATCCACTTTTCCTATTTGACCAAAATCGACAGATGATAAATTCTCAATGATTACTTCCTGATTACTGCATAATCCGGCTGCGTTGACTACTTTAAAACTGGCTTCAGGAATAGCACCATTTACGGTGAAAACAGCTGAAGTATCTTCTACACAGCCATTTTCTGAGGTAACTTCAAGTTTGACAATATATTCACCAGAGCTACTGTATGGATGTTTGATAATGGAACCAACTACAGGATTTAACCTATTACCAGGTGTGCGGATATCCCCAAAATCCCAAATTTCTTTACTGATAAGTCTGTTATCTGAAATTGAACTTGTGCTAATAAATTCTGCATCTCCATCCTTCAAACAAAATTCAGGTAAACTGAATAATGGCACGGGATTGGGATTAACAGTAATCGTTTTAACCAATGAATCTGTGCAGCCTGTTTCCGTAACCACTGTCAATCTTGCATCAACTTGTTGCTTAGTGAAGGTTTTAACCGGATTATAAGATTGAAATGCCGTATCAGCAGCTATCCCATCAAACTTCCAAAGAAATTTTGTCAATGTGGCAGT
>JBDLUZ010000014.1:0-16929 GCA_039805045.1 Bacteroidota bacterium
CAAAGGTCAATGCTGGAAAGAAAACTCAATGCACAGCTTGATAAATTGAATTATCCGTGCCTCTTTGTAAGGGGTTTACCACGAAGCAAACAAACTATTCCCAACAGAAAAAATGTTGAATTTGTAAACCACCTGAATTCACCAGATCTTGCTGCAGCAATTGCAAAGTCAAAATTCGTAATCTGTCGCTCAGGATATTCCAGCATCATGGATCTGATCAGGATGGGAAAAAAAGCACTGCTCATACCCACACCCGGACAAACAGAACAAATTCACATCGCTGAACACCTCCATGAAAAAGGTTGGTTTGCTGTTGTCAGTCAAAATGACCTTGACCTCAGTATGGCAGATCAACTCATAGCATCAGCCCAAACTCCACTTCCGGTCTTGGACGTAGATGGCTTCAAGCAGGCTTTATCTGAATTGGGCATCCAATAAGCTGATCTCAGCACCAAACTCTATTTCTCTTAAATTGTATAAATCAAGAGGCCTCTTTTGCTTAAAAAAGTGGGACTGAGTAGTGCAGAACACATAAAATAAAAGTTCAGTCATCAATTCAACACTTTAAATTGCATATTACAATTAATCAAACCAATCCACAAATGAGAAAGATCTGTCTAGCCATCCTGATGGGATGCTTCAGTCTCTCCCTCTTCGCGCAACCAACCTTCCCCGTGAATGGTGTGGGCGATGAGCGGACGACTACATTCGCATTTACACATGCCACCATTGTAAAAGATCCCCAAAACAGCTTGCAAAATGCAACCATGCTGGTCCGCAATGGGAAAATCATCGCCATCGGAACAAACGTCATTGTGCCTGCTGATGCGATCGTAACAGACTGTTCAGGCAAAACGATATATCCCTCTTTCATAGATATCTATGCCGATTATGGAATGCCCGCACAATCGCAGGGGGCTGCTGGTTTCGGAAGGGGTTTTGGAGCAGCGCAACTCACCTCTAACCAAAAGGGTGCGTATGGCTGGAATCAGGCCATCAAGGCAGATGTAAACGCCTCAACAATTTTCGTTTCAGACGAGGCTAAAGCTAAAAGCATGCGAGACCAGGGTTTTGGCGCAGTCCTCACACACCAGCGTGATGGTATTGCAAGGGGTACAGGAACATTCGTTTCGCTGTCTGGCAAAAAAGAAAATCTTTCAATCCTGAAAGAAAAAGCATCTGCACATTATTCATTCAACAAAGGCAGCTCTACACAGTCTTACCCATCATCCATGATGGGTTCTATTGCCTTGTTGAGACAGACCTACATTGATGCAAACTGGTATAAAAACAACAGCGAAAAGGAAGGAATTAACCTGAGCCTCATCGCCTGGAACAATACCCAGCAGCTGCCTCAGATTTTTGAAGCAAACGACAAATGGAATGGGCTGCGTGCAGACCGTATTGGAGATGAATTTGGTGTGCAGTACATCATCAAGACAAGCGGAAATGAATACCAGCGTACACAAGAGTTGGCTGCCACAGGTGCAACCCTCATTGTTCCGGTCAACTACCCCATGGCCATGGATGTAGAAGACCCCAATGATGCCCGCTTTGTATCCCTCGCAGACATGAAACACTGGGAACTTGCACCAACCAATGCTGCAGCTATTGAAAAAGCAGGTATAAAATTCTGCCTTACTGCAGCTGACCTTCGCACTCCTTCCGCTTTCATGGGTAACCTCAGAAAGGCTATTGAAAACGGACTTTCTGAAACAAAAGCACTGGAAGCACTTACAACCACGCCTGCTGCAACTCTTGGCGTTTCTGGTATGGTTGGCAGCCTTGAACAAGGTAAAATTGCCAACTTCATCATCACAACAGGTAATGTTTTCAATGAAAAAACTGCAATCCTTGAAAACTGGGTACAAGGCAGCCGGTTTGCTGTAAAAACTGAAAAATGGTCTGATCCATCCGGTAAATACAGCCTGGCCATTCAGAGTGCTTCAGGTTCAAAAAACTACAACCTGGAAGTGAAATCAGCTACTGCGGCAAGCATCATCTCAACCGATACCATCGCTACAAAATTCAACTTGGATGGCAAAATCGTGAAATTCAGCTTCAGTCCTGAGAAAAAATCCAAAAACACATTGCGCCTGAGTGGTATCAGCAATGGTAGTGTATGGAATGGTTATGGTGAAGACAGTGAAGGCAATAAACTGACCTGGACAGCTACACCAACAGGTACGCTTGCCTCAACAGCGAAAGCAGATTCTGTGAGGAAAAAAGAAGCCGCCAAACTGGGTGAAGTAACCTATCCATTTACGCCTTATGGCTGGACTGAAACGCCAAAACAAGAAACAATCCTCTTCAAAAATGCAACAGTTTGGACCAACGAAAAAGAAGGTAAGCTGGAAGGTGCAGACGTTCTGATAAGGGATGGAAAGATAGTTCAGGTTGGCAAAGGCTTACAGGACGCATCAGCCAAAGTAATTGATGCAACCGGTAAACACCTCTCTCCGGGTATCATCGATGAACACTCCCATATCGCTGCAGCATCTATCAATGAAGGCGGACAATCCGTTACTTCAGAAGTAAGAATTACTGATAACCTGAACCCTGATGACATCAATATCTACCGCCAACTGAGTGGTGGTGTTACATCCTCCCACATCCTGCATGGTAGCGCAAATACCATTGGTGGTCAGACCCAACTGATCAAACTTCGTTGGGGTGCCAATGACGATAAACTCAAATTTGAAGGATCAGACGGATTCATAAAATTTGCGTTGGGTGAAAACGTAAAAAGATCTTCATCTACACAAGGCAATCAGCGATTCCCTGATTCCCGTATGGGCGTTGAACAAGTGCTGGCTGACGCTTTCAATAGAGCCAAGGATTATGAAGCTGCTGTCAAAGCAGCTGCAACTCCTGCTGCCACTACTACCGTAAAAGGGAAAAAGACAACAGTCCCTGCTGTTAATCCTTACAGTACTGTACGCCGTGACCTTGAACTGGAGGCGCTGGTTGAGATTCTGAATAAAAAACGTTTCATCACCTGCCACTCTTATGTACAAAGCGAAATCACTTCGGCACTTAGGGTAGGAGACAAATATGGCTTCACCATCAACACCTTCACCCATATCCTTGAAGGTTACAAGGTAGCGGATAAGATGAAGGCCCATGGTGCAGCTGCATCAACATTCTCAGACTGGTGGAACTACAAAATGGAAGTAGTGGATGCAATCCCCTATAACGCAACCATCATGTCTAAAGTTGGTGTGAATGTGGCCATCAATTCAGATGATGCTGAAATGGCCCGTCGTCTTAACCAAGAAGCAGCCAAAAGTATCAAATGGGGTGGTATGTCTGAAGAGGATGCACTGAAGATGGTTACACTCAATCCCGCCAAAATGCTGCATATAGATAGCCGCGTTGGAAGTATCAAAGCCGGTAAAGATGCAGACCTGGTGCTTTGGAGTGATAACCCCTTGAGTATCTATGCCCGTGCAGAGAAGACCATTGTGGATGGTTTTGTTTATTTTGACCGGGAAAAGGATGCAGAACTCCGCAAAAAACAAACGGCTGAAAGAAACAGGCTGATTCAGAAAATGAATGGTGAAAAAAGGTCAGGTGGTCCGGTATCACCAGCAGCACCAAGCTACTCCATATTGCTGAATTGTGGTGATCACGAACACAGCCATGGTCTGCTTACAATTGAACAGGATTAATCAGTATCAAAAATCAGAATATGAAAAAGTCATTTATATACCTTCTTTCCTGCCTTGCAATTGGTACAACCATGCAGGCACAGGAATCAGTTTATCCCGCAAAGAAACAGGATGGTCCGGTTTACATTATGAATGGGACCGTGCATGTTGGTAACGGCCAGGTGCTGAACAATACTTCCATCGAAATTAAAGATGGGAAAATAACAGCCATAGGCACAAATATCACTCCTGCAGCTGGTTCCACTGTTGCCGATGCAAAAGGAAAACATATTTATCCGGGTTTGATCCTTTCCAGTTCCAACCTCGGACTGGTGGAAGTCAGCACGGTGAGAGCAACTGTAGATGCCGTTGAAATCGGAGAATACAATCCTTCTGTGCGTTCAATTGTTGCCTACAACACAGATTCGAAGGTGATCAATACCTTGAAGGCGAATGGCATCACCCATGCCAACATTGTTCCGGAGGGTGGCACCATCAGTGGTTCTTCATCAATTGTACAGCTCGATGCCTGGAACTGGGAAGATGCTATCTATGCAGGTGATAACGGCATTCACCTCAACCTGCCAAGTCTCTACAACAGACCCAGCAGATTCGCTGGCTTCGCAGGTGTACGTGAACCACAGGGTGACCCGGTAAAACGCGGACTTGATCAGATAGAACAAATCAAACAGTTCCTGCACGCCGCCAAAGCCTATGCTGCTGAAACTTCACATGCTTCAACTAACCTCAAGTTTGAAGCCCTTCAGGGTCTGTTTTCAAAAAAACAGAAGCTTTATATACACTGTGATGTAGCCAGGGAAATCCTTGCTGCCATTGACTTCAAAACTGAATTCGGGTTCGATATAGTTCTCATTGGCGCATCAGAAAGTGTTCAGGTGGCAGACTTGCTCAGGAAAAATGAAATACCCGTTATTTTAAGCCAGATGCATGCCCTGCCTACACTGCCTGATGATGGAGTAGACCTGCCTTACCAAACGCCAGCATTGCTGCAAAAGGCCGGTGTATTGTTTGCCATCAATGACGAAGATGGTCAGCAACGCGGAAAAAACCTACCCTTCAATGCAGGCACGGCTGCTGCCTATGGCTTAACAAAAGAACAGGCACTTTCATCCATTACTCTGAATGCTGCTAAAATCCTGGGTATTGCAGACAGAACGGGCTCACTTGAAACCGGAAAGGATGCCAATATTGTTATCAGTGAAGGAGATATCCTCGACATGCGTTCAAGCCAAATCACACTGGTTATGATAGGTGGAAGGATTGTGAGCCTGACGGATAAGCACAAACAGTTGTATGACCGTTATGTCTATAAATATGGATTGAAATAACTAGTTGAGCGATTTAAGTTGAGAGTTTGAAAATAATTCCCAAACTCTCAACTTATTTATCCTGCCATATGAGGTTCAAATTTAATATCCCCTGACGTCTCGTTTTTCCATGAAATTGATGAAAGCCCGGTTAACGACTTTATTGCCGCCGGGTGTGGGGTAATTGCCAGTAAAATACCAGTCGCCCTTATTTCCTGGGCACGCATCATGAAGGTCCTCGATGGTTTGGTAAATCACCTCCACGGGGACCTTTACTTCTTTAGGGGTAATCAGTTCTGCAATTTTAGCAGAAATCTCCTGGGGAGTAAATCCGGCATAAACGAGCCGTACAACATTCTCTGTATGGAGCTGGCCAGCCTCTTCCAGGCTTTTGCAGCGTGTATATAATTCATCGAGCAACCCCAACTGATTTCTGTCTTGCAACAGGGCAAGTGCTGCTTTAAAGGCAATGAAATCACCAATCTTGCTCATATCAATACCATAGCAGTCAGGATACCTGATCTGAGGTGCAGAAGAAACAATGATTATTTTTTGTGGATCAAGCCTAGACAGCATCCTTACAATACTTTCTTTCAGGGTTGTACCTCTTACAATCGAATCATCAATCATCACAAGGGTATCCACGCCTTTCTGTACAGTTCCATAGGTGATGTCGTACACATGTTGAACCATTTCAGAACGGTTGGCATCCTCAGTAATGAAGGTCCGCATCTTAACATCTTTGATAGCTACCTTTTCTACTCTGATCTTGCGGTTGATCATCTCCTCCAACTTCTCCGGATCAATTTCATTACCCCAAGCTGCTATACGCTGGAATTTTATCTGATTGAGGTAATCCTCCATGCCCTTGAGCAAGCCGTAAAAGGCAACCTCTGCTGTATTGGGAATGAATGAAAATATGGTGTGCTTCAAATCATGATTGATCGCCTTCAACACATTGGTACTTAACCTATAACCCAATCCAATGCGTTCCCTGTATATCTTTTCATCACTGCCCCTTGAAAAATATATCCTTTCAAAGCTACATGCCTTTCGCTCTTTGGGCTCCAGAACCTGTTCAATAGACCAGCTGCCATTACTTTTAACAATCAGAGCCTGACCGGGCATCAATTCCTTCACATCATTTTCACCTACATGAAAAGTTGTTCTGATGGCGGCACGCTCTGAAGCTGCAACAATAACATCTTCAGTGATATAGTAATAAGAAGGACGGATACCATGAGCATCCCTTACAACAAAAGCATCTCCATTTCCGATTAATCCACTTACATTATACCCACCGTCAAACTGACTGAAAGCCTGCCGAAGTACTTCCGCAACAGACATATTACCCGGATTCGTTTCATCTGCCTTGACAATGAAGTGATGCACAACTTCCATCATCGCTGCCAGGTCACTTTGCCTTTGAAATTCACCTGGATCAATATTCACCAGCTTGAATAACTCTTCAGTATTGACCAGGTTAAAGTTTCCCGCCAAGGCCAGGTTTCTGGCCGGAATGATATCTTTCTTGATGAATGGGTGACAGAATTCTGCATTGTTTTTACCCTGGGTGCCGTAACGCAGATGCCCGAGTAATAGCTCACCCATAAAATTGAGGTGACCTTTCATGAGTCCCGGATGTTTCCTGATTTCTGGCTGATAACGCTCGAGTTCATTGATCTCCTTGCCTACCTGCGCAAAAATATCGGATATTGCCTGAGGAGCAACACTTCTGAGGCGATGCATAAATGGATATCCGGGTTCTGCATGCAACTTAACAGCAGCGATACCGGCACCATCCTGACCGCGGTTGTGTTGCTTCTCCATCAGCAGGTAGAGTTTATTCAGTCCATATAGGGCTGTTCCATATTGCTGCTGATAGTGGGAAAATGGCTTTAACAACCTGATGAATGCGAGTCCGCATTCATGTTTTATGGGATCACTCATAGCATCTACTTACTTACGTAATTCGGGAAGGCAGTCTTTAAAGATTCACACTGCTGATAGTCCTTATCTACCATTACATAATAGGTGGGCAGCTTGCCCAGAAACCACTTTTCTACAGTGCGCTCCTTTTTCTCAGCCAGTGCTCTTTGTGCAACACGGTCATAATCATCACGGAGATTTTCCCTGTGTGGTTCTGTTCTGTTTTGCAGAAAAACTATTCTTACAGCCTGCTTTTCCTGTTCATCCTTGTAAATCATGGGAGCTGAATACTCACCAACCTTGATTTTGTCGAGATAAGGAATGAGGTTTTTATCGAGTTCATCGATGGTGACAAAGTTTCCTCCCTGTCCGCTCATGATACCACCTGTAAATTTACTGTTCTGATCATCACTGAATTTATCAACAGCTTCGCCAAAAGACAATGCCCCTTCTACCAGTTTTGTGCGTACAGAATCAAGTTTGGTTTTGGTCAAATCAATATCTTCATCCAGGATTTGTGGAACACGAAGGATATGTCTGATAACCGCATCATCACCATTTCTGCTTACCATCTGAATGATGTGGTATCCGAACTTGGATTTGACTACAGGAGAGATCTGCCCTTCTTTAAGCCTGAAAGCAGCATTTTTAAAGTCTGGGTCCCAATCCTTTTGTGCCTTGTTGATTTCGTAACGACCGCCATTCTGCTTACTTCCCGGATCTTCTGAGTACAACCTCGCCATGGTTTCAAAACTTTTCATGCCAGACTCAATCTGTCTGCGGTAATCAGACAATTCATCCTGTGCAAATTTCTCCAACTCACGTCCGGCCTTCGGATGCATGACTATTTGCCCGATTACCAATTCAGTCTCATAAAAAGGAAGACTGTCTTTGGGTATCTTGCTGTGGTAATCCCTCACTTCATTGGGTGTAATCTTAACATATTCAACGATTTTCTCCCGCATGGATTTAGCCAGTCTGCCTTCTCGGATAGACTTCCTGAAATCCTCCTTTACCTGGTATATTGTTCTTCCTGCAATCTGCTCAAACGCTTCCTTACCACCATATTGCATGATAAAATAACGGATCCGCTGATCAAGTTCAGCTTCCACTTCTTCATCAGAAACGGGCAATGAATCTTTTTCAGCCTGCAGGATGAGTGCTTTGTCCTGCATCATCCTTTCCAGGATGAAACAATTTGCATTCTCCGGCACTTCACTGCCTCCGCGCTTCATGTCATCGATATAATTAACCAGATCACTGCGCAGCACAATTTTATCACCCACTATGGCTATAATCTTATCTGCAAGCAGCCTCGCAGATTGAGCAGTTGCAACCTGTGCAACTGTTAGCATGAAAGCAAAAAACAGTAATTTTTTCATAAACATATTCAAGTGCACAATTTAACACCATTAAGGTTAATGAATAGTTATACCTCAACCCTAAACTCTCAACTCTAAACCCTCAACTTTATAACGTCCGCTTCACTTCTGTCTCTTCAAAGGCTTCAATCACATCACCCACGCGGATATCACTGTAATTCCTAACGGTAAGTCCACATTCCATACCTGCACTGACATCCTTAGCGTCATCCTTGTAACGCTTCAAGCTACCCAGTTCAGCACTCTGTCCCTCACCTCTTGGATATTCCACAATACCATCCCGGATAACCCTGATTTTGCTGTTCCGGCTGATCTTACCATCACGCACGTAACATCCTGCCACGGTAGCTTTGTCGAATTTGTATACTTCCCTGATCTCCACATTGGCCACAATTTTCTCCTCCACCTTCGGTTCGAGTAATCCTTCCATCGCACTCTTGATTTCTTCGATGGCGTTGTAGATGATGGAGTAGAGTTTTATTTGTACACCTTCATTCTCGGCTATTTTATTGGCCTGCATAGATGGACGAACATTGAAGCCTACAATGATGGCATCAGAAGCTGTTGCAAGTAACACATCACTTTCAGTAATCTGACCCACCGCCTTGTGTACCACCTTAATGGCCACCTCGGCTGTAGACAATTTCTGCAAGGAGTCGCTCAATGCTTCTACTGAACCATCCACGTCTCCTTTGATGATGATATTAAGCTCTTTAAAGTTGCCCAATGCAAGCCTGCGACCAATTTCATCCAACGTAATGTGTTTCTTGGTTCGGATACCCTGCTCACGCATGATCTGCGCTCTTCTTCCTGCAATTTCCTTGGCTTCCGATTCGTCTTGATAAACCTTGAATTTCTCACCTGCCTGTGGCGCACCATTCAATCCGAGAATCAACACCGGTGATGAAGGAGGAATAACATCCACACGTTTGTTCCGTTCATTCATCATGGCTTTGACACGGCCGTAATGTTGTCCGCTCACCACAAGATCTCCCTGCTGGAGGGTTCCGTTCTGAACCAGGATGGTGGCTACATAACCACGACCTTTATCGAGTGTAGCTTCAATAACTGTTCCGCTGGCATCCTTATCCGGATTGGCTTTGAGGTCAAGCAACTCAGCTTCAAGCAATATCTTTTCAAGGAGCTTGTCAACATTCAATCCTGATTTGGCCGCAATCTCCTGACTCTGGTATTTACCGCCCCACTCTTCTACCAGGATGTTCATCTGGGAGAGCTGTTCGTAAATCTTCTGAGAATTAGCGCCGTCCTTATCAATTTTATTGATTGCGAAAATCATCGGAACACCTGCTGCCTGGGCATGGCTTATGGCCTCTTTGGTCTGCGGCATCACTGCATCATCCGCTGCAACAACAATAATGGCAAGGTCTGTTACCTTGGCACCACGTGCACGCATCGCGGTAAAGGCCTCGTGACCCGGCGTATCCAGGAAGGTGATGGATTTACCACCTGGCACTTCCACATGATAGGCTCCAATATGCTGTGTGATACCTCCCGCTTCTCCGGCTACCACATTGGCATTGCGGATATAGTCGAGCAAGGATGTTTTACCATGGTCAACGTGACCCATGATGGTGACAATGGGGGCACGGGGACTCAGGTTCTCCGGTGCATCTTCATCATCCTCTTCCTCCATCTCCATCTGCTTCTCCATGTCTATGAACTCTACTTCATAACCAAACTCACCGGCTACGAGTTCTATCACTTCAGCATCGAGACGTTGGTTGATGGATACCATGATACCCAGACTCATACATTTGCCGATGATTTCAGCAAAGTTTACGTCGAGTAGACTGGCGAGCTCACTCACACTGATGAATTCAGTAACCTGGATTTTGTTATCCAGATCACCTTCTGATCCGGCTTCCATCTCTTCACGCTTCAGTCTACGTAGCTTGGATTTGGTAATCTTTGCTTTTGAGCCACCGCCGCCTGAGAGTTTGGCCTGTGTTTCCTTGATCTTATTCTGGATCTCTTTTTCGTCAATTTCTTTTACCTCTCCTCTCCTGATTACTTTGGGTGCACCCGGACGAGGGGTTGTGGTGCGTTGAGGAGCAGGCGTTCCTTTCTGAATTGAAGGCTTCTGTCTTTCAGGCTCCTTCTTCTCAATAGGTATTCTTTTACGCTTGCGTTTTTCATCGGCACCCCTGCTCCTGTCATCCAGTTCAGGTTTCAATTCGATTTTACCGACGATTTTTGGTCCTTCCAATTCCGGTGCCTCAATTTTCACGATCTCTGTTTCCGGAGCTTTGGGCACTTCCCTTACTTCCGGTACTTTGGGTGCAACCGGCGGTGGTGGCGCTTGCTGTACAGGTTTTTCCTGAACAACTGGCTTAACAACCGGTTGGGATATAACGGGTTTCGGTGGTGGGGTAGTCCGCTTGGGGCGGGTGCTGGATTCAATTGCATCCAGGTCTATTTTATCCAAAATCTTGGGTCCGTTTAGCTCAGGTGCTTCAATTTTAAGCACATTGATTTCAGGAACTGGTGCTTCCTGAACAGGTGCAACAGGCACCTCTTCAACCACCTCTTCAACAGCCGGTTCAGACACAGGCGTTTCCTCAACAGGAATCGGCTCTGGTTCTGGTTCAGGCTCTGGCAATGGTTCAGGCTCTGGTTCTGCTACAGGTACAACAGGTTCTTCTGCCTTAACCTCTTCAGGAACTGGAGTTGGAGCAGGTGCCACTTCAACTTTCTTACGTGCATCTTTTCTGAAATGGATTTCTTCCTCGTCCTTCTTTCTTTTGGTCTCTGCGAGTGATCCTTTGGGAATTTCAATGGCATCGCTTTTTGCTTTCGCAGCCTTATCCGATGAAAACTCCTGCTGCAGGGCATGGTACATCTCTTCCGTCAGTTTTGATGTCGGTTTGAGATCATCCTTGCTGAATCCTTTGCCCGCCAGGAAGTCAACAAGTGTATCCTTGCCTATGTTGAACTCCTTGGCCGCAGCCATTAACCTGGGTGTGTTTAATTCTGACATTTATCCTCCTTACGCTTTTTTGCCTGTTCCTTTAACTTAACCGCTGACTGATCCTGACTAATCCTTCTCAAATTCTGCTCTCAGGATGTCTCTTATTTCCTCAATGGTTTCTTTCTCCAAATCTGTTCTGCGCTCCAACTCAGTGGCTGTAAGATCCAGTACACTTCGTGCTGTATCGCATCCTATCCGCTTCAGCTCTTCAATCACCCATCCTTCAATTTCATCACTGAACTCATCCAGGTCGATATCGAATTCAGCCATCTCACCTTCATTGTCTCTGTAAACGTCGATATCAAAACCAGTTAGCTCTTCAGCAAGCTTGATGTTCACGCCACGCTTACCTATCGCCAGGGAAACCTGATCTGGAGAAACAAAAACTTCAGCACGCTTACCTTCATTGTCTATTGTCATCCTGGTAATCTTCGCAGGTGTCAACGAACGCTGAATCAAAAGCTGGATATTGGCGGTGAAATTAATCACATCAATATTTTCATTCTTCAATTCACGCACGATTCCGTGAATCCTGCTTCCCTTCATACCTACACAGGCGCCAACCGGATCAATCCTGTCGTCGTAGCTTTCAACAGCTACCTTGGCACGCTCACCTGGTTCACGCACAATCTTACGGATCACAATCAACCCGTCGAAAATTTCCGGCACCTCTATCTCAAGCAGCTTGGCCAGGAAGGAAGGATGCGTGCGGGACAATATGATAACCGGATTATTGTTCTTCAACTCCACTTTCTTAATGACGGAACGGATGCTCTCACCTTTCTTAAAATAATCCGAAGGTATCTGCTCAGACTTGGGAAGTATCAGTTCATTACCGTCTTCATCGATCAACAACACTTCCTTTTTCCATACCTGGTAAACTTCCGCATTGATGATATCCCCTACACGGTCACCATATTTTTTAACGAGGGTATTCTTTTTAAGGTCACCAATCCTGCTCGCGAGTGTCTGTTTGGCAGCGAGGATTGCACGGCGACCGAAATCCATGATATCTACTTCCTCGTACAATTCTTCACCTACTTCAAAGTCAGGCGCAATCTTGATGGCATCACTGTATTCTATTTCCATCAGGGGATTCTCAAGTGCACCGTCTTCAACAATCATCCGGTGACGCATGATTTCCAAGTCACCCTTTTCAGTATTTACAATAACGTCAAAACTTTCGTCAGAACCGTATTTTTTACGAAGCAAAGTCTTGAATACATCCTCAAGGACTTTCATGAGGGTGGGACGATCGATATTCTCCGCTTCCTTGAAATCCTGGAATGACTCGATCAGGTTGATACTGGCCATAACTTATCCTTTTTTGTTCTTGTCTTATGGTTTAAAAAACAATGTTTACTGTGGTTGTTTGAATATCGCCAAACAGGAGAAAGTGCTTGATGAGCTCTTTTTTCCTGCCTTTGCCCTTCTCCTCTTCTAGCTCAATACCTTTCTCATCTGCGGCTAGCAACATGCCATCCATCTCCCTGCCATCAGTCATTATCACATGGATACTTCTTCCCACATTTTTGAGGTACTGTCTGTAAAAGACAAGGGGCTCATCAACACCGGGAGAAGATACTTCGAGTGCAAACTCACCATCCTTGCACAACTCCAACTCCACAATCTGCTTGTAAAGTGCGCGGTTTAACTTGACACATTTCTCTATGGTTATACCGGAGTCACCATCAACAAAAACACTGATGTTGTTGATGGGGCGCACATTTACTTTTACCACAAAATATTGTGGTTCTTCCCGGAGAAGTGCTGCTGCGAGCTGACTGACCTGTTCTGCCTTTTCTGCTATTGCCATGGTATAGGAAACAAAGAAGGGAACGCTTCCGTTCCCTTCGATATTCTTTATTCTCTGCAAATATAGGTATTATTAGAATATTTTCAAAATTCAGGAATTGTGCTTACTGAAAGCTTCACCAAGGCGGTCAGCCAGCTTTCCTACAAGGTTTCCCACACCAGTCTGTAGTTTTTCGCTTTCCATGACCCTGGTGGCCAGGTTAGCCCAAAAATTGCTACGGGCCTTTTTGCCGCCAAATATGGAATTCATCCCCATGTTTACGTAATTGCTGCCCAGGTGTTGAAAGTTCTGTTCCAGCCTGCCTTCAAGCACTTTCCGCCTGTCTTTCAGCTCGTGAATCGTGCGGTTGAGGGCATGGATATTGCGGATTGGTCTGCTCATTGCTTTAATATTGATCGTCCTCATCCTCATCCTCTTCCTGTGTGGAAGTATGGATGAATAAACGGATCAGGGGGTTAAGAAATAAGGGTTTACGGAAAACTACAGCCAGCATGATAATCACCAAAAACACAGCTGCACCGCATAAAAAGCCCAAAGCTGCACTGCCGGTTACATCTGCCATGAGCCATGAAAATGAAATAACCAGGAAAAGCAGAAAGAACAAGACCATGAAGCTGACCAGGCAAACTACAATAAACACACTGAAAGTTCTGGAAAGGGTTCTGATGGCAATCAACCTCAGTAATTGCAAACGGGTTTCCAGGTATTCTGAGAGGAGCTTGCGGTTTTCCTGATAAAAGTCATTGAAGGTTTCTTCAGACATAGATGGTCAATTAAAATGACATTTTACTGCTTCAAAATTAACAAATTGTGCTATTAAGAAATTTACAAACTCCCCTCCTGGCCAGGCTTGCCAGCCGGGGCTGGAGGGGAGTTTTTTATGCATTTCAAGAGCACAACAGTTTAAAGTTAGTTCTTTATAGCATAATATGACTGACGGAGAACAGCTTAACGGATGATTCTGATTTTATTTATCTTTGCACAATGCTCCGCTACTTCCTTATCGGCATGGCCATCTACTTTGGATACAGATTCCTTTTTGAATTTGTGTTGCCTATGATCAAAACAACCAGGCAGGTTAAAAAACAATTTGATGCGGTCAGGGAACAGCAAGAGGCTTTTTTCAAGCAGCAAAACAATCAGCATCAGCCAAAAAAATCCGAAAAGGCTACAACCCGTTCAGCTGATGACGACTATATTGAATTTGAAGAAATAAAATAATTCAATTCACGGATACCTGCCGCTGTCTGTTATTCGGAATGTTTGCACAAAATACAATTTCCCTGTTTGTTGGTCTGTCTATGCTAAAACTGCCTCCAAAATGAACACTCCTGTTATACAGGTTCCGGATTGCAATATCCTGATTCAAGTCATTTAAATCCATCATCTCATCATTGCATACCATTTCCAGAAACATAGTGTAATCAAGGGTTTCGAGCACTATATTCAACTTTGTGGCGTTAGATGAAATCAAAACCTTGTAGATACACTCTTGTATAATTCTGAGCATGGTCAATTCATGTTCGGGATTCCTTTTCAAATCTGTACGATAACCACTTCCATCAAAATGAACCACAATGGATTTTTCGCGGGCAAGCCTTGTGAGCAGATCTCCTACGAGTGAAACCAATGAAACATGCCGGAGTGCATCTGGATTGATATCATTGCATATTTTATTCAATTCAGTGAGGGTTTTACTGATGATGCTGCTGACCTGTTTGGTATAACACTCCATCTCCTCCGTAACACAGGGCATATTTTCCAACATCAGCTTGGCAGCCGCCAAAACCTGATTGATATGTTCATGTAGGGAATTTGCAATCTCTCTCCTGTCAGACTCCATATGCCGGATGATCATATCAATAACTTCCTTTTGCTTGCCAACTGCTGCACTTTCAATACTTGCCTGGGTTAATAAGGGTGGTTTTTCGTTGAACATATTGGTGTTTTATTATGGCCTGGTTCAACAAAATTCAAAATAATTCAATTCAACTCATTGAAAATGAATACTTAATCAATGAAATTACGTATAACTACTTAGCTACCTTAAAGGTTTATGCTGAAACGGTTGCCCGAAAATAAATACCCTTTGCTGCAACCTTCTCAAAAGTAAAACTGCCGCCAAAATGATCACACCTGTTGGCCAGATTAACCATGTACAAATCCGTTGAAACTACTGAAGTATTGAATCGCGAGTCATCGGTAAAGATCTCCAGGAGAATTTGTTTAACCTGAAACTGAAGTGTCAACTTCACCAAATCTCCCTTGGAGTACTTAAAAACCCGCTTTAAAACATCCTGAATGACCCTGTAAATTGTTAACTGACTGTCATAATTCTGCTTGTCTGGTCCTGCATCCCCGTCTACATGCATGTCTACCTTAAAATGCCTGTCTTTGTTGAGGCGCTCAACGAGATCCCTTACAAGGGAAGCCATATCCACATGTTGCAGGGCATCCGGATTGATGTCATTGAAAATCTTATTGACTTCGTCTACAGCAGTATAAATGATTTGTCTGACTTTTTCTGTGTACCTAACTGATTCTTCGCTTATCTCAGGCATGAACTCCAGCATCATGCGGGCAGCAGCAAGAATCTGATTGATGTTGCCATGCAATTCCTCTGCAATCATTTTTCTGTCTGTTTCCAGGTTGCGGATTACTGCGTCAATGATATCCTCTTTTCTCCTGCGTTCAACTTCATTGAGCTTTTCCTGCAAATCCTTGACTGGAGTCATATCAATATGCGTGCCTGCTACAACCAATGGCTTGCCTGAATCATCCCGGTCTACCACCACACCCCTATCAAGTACCCACCTCATTTTACCTTTTGCATCTGTGATCCTGTATTCAAGTGAATGTTTATCCTGCTCGCCATTCCTGTACCGCGCATCACTGTCTCTCATCATATAAACATCATCGGGATGTATGCTCTGCCACCACAACAAATCCGCTTTTCTGGCTGAAATATCGTGATTGCTATACCCGATGAAAATATTGAAATCAGCACTGTACCAGGTTTTCCCGGAAGAAAAATCATGCGCCCATGCATTGTCTCCAAGCGTTTGCAGAATTTCTCCAAGTCTTTTATACTCGATTTGCTTCTTCTTGTCTTTGACCGTAGTAACGATTGATTCAAACCATGGACTGGATCCTGATTCAACTAAATTAGACATGATAAAAAATGTTTTTCAATTAACGTTAGTAAGGTTAGCAACTTTATAAATGTTTCACAAACAGGATAGGACGAACATAAGTCAAGAGAATGATTTAAGTCATGATTGTTTTCACTGCACCTGCAACTTCAACTGCCGCATGTACACCTTTACCTTCGTAAACAATCTGATTTATTCTACGCTTAGACAAACATATTTTCATCTCTGATGTCATGCTTTCTTCAATCCTACCATCCATCATTCCGTTCATCGGTGATGCCAGTGACGTGGCTCCATCCCTACTGATATCAATGGCGAGTTCATACTCTCTGTTCTGCATGATAATTTCAACAGTCTGCTGATTGGCAAAACATTTGCGTAACCTCGTTCCATTGTAGGTTGTAAACCTGACAAGTCGGTCTCCGAGCCACAAACCTGAAATAAAACCAGTAAACGAATTCCCCAACCAGGGGATCTTTGCAACAGATGCTTTCAAGGATACGCCCTCCTGCTCAAAATGGTTGCATTGCATCCACATGTAGGCTGCAGGAAAGGAGCGTCCCCAATCCTTTTCAATATACCCTCTTCCACCATCCATCACAATCTCCTCCCCCTCATGATATAATGTTCCACTTATGGTGTGATCCATGCTCACAATCCCGTGGTAACATTCCAAAAATGGA
>JBDLUZ010000015.1:0-16547 GCA_039805045.1 Bacteroidota bacterium
GCAGCACCATAGTATTTTTTAGCATCGGGTTTGTTTTTTATTACCACAATACAGGAATACTTGGGAGCATCTGCGGGAAAATAACCCGCAAAAGATGACTGATAAATGCGCTCACTGTATCCCTTTTTCCCATTGGCAACAAGCGCAGTGCCTGTCTTTCCGGCAATTTTGTAATAAGGAGAACGAAGGCTTTTGCCTGTGCCGTTGATCACTACCCCTTCGAGGCAGGTCCTCAGTTGTTGCAGGGTATTGGGACTACAAATTGCCTTCTTTAATTCAACGGGTGTAAACGCTTTTACTGACAGGCCATCTTTAACTACTGCATTTACCAGGTAAGGCTTCATCATCCTGCCTCCATTGGCTACTGCATTGTAAACCATGAGTGTCTGAAGCGGACTTATAGAAATATTATAACCGAAAGACATCCAGGGAATAGCTATATTACTCCATCCGGATTGGCCTGGCCTTGGGATCAAAGGTGATGATTCTCCTGTTAGATCGATTCCAGACAATGACGTTAGCTTCAAATCCTCAAGGTGCTTCAGAAAAAGTTGTGGGTCCCGGGCATAGTAATTCACCCCCAATTTGGCCATTGCTACGTTTGAACTAAGCTCAAATGCCCGCAGATAAGTCACATCATTTTCTTCGTGCCGCTCACTGTCATAAACCGTTCTGCCAGAAAAAAGCCATTTGCCATTCTCAAGATTGACCGGTGTATTTAGATTTATAAACTGATCCTCCAATGCAGCAAGCATGGTAACCAGTTTAAATGTGGATCCAGGTTCAGAACGGGTGATGGCATAATTAAAATCCTCTTTATAACCCCCATCTGCCTGCCTGCCCAGATTAGCTATTGCCTTCACTTTACCCGTTTTCACCTCCATTACAATACAAGTGCCGTTTGTAGCTTCATTTTCCTGCAACGCCTTTAACAATGCCTGCTCAGCTATGTCCTGAATATTGATATCCAGTGTTGTGAGGATATCTTTCCCATTTTCTGGTTCTATTTCCTGACCTTCCACTGGCACATATGCACCCCCGGAAATGCGCCTTACCAATCTTTTCCCCGTTACTCCCTTGAGCAAACTGTCGTATGTCCGCTCCAAACCCACATTGATTGAAACCAACTTGCCATCCTCATTCAGGTACTCCCGAGACAACCCAATTGTCCTGTTTGCAAGCAATCCAAATGGCGCCATCCGCTTTTCCTTCTCCACAAAAATGAACCCGTTACGGTTCTTGTTTTTGGCAATAAAATTAATTTTCCGCAAGGAGCGGTACTGTTTGAAATCTATATTCCTTTTGAATAAATAATACCGCTCTTCCCTGTTAAAAACCCCTATCAATTCTCGCCTGTAACCTGCAACAGAGGCATCCGCAAATATTTCAGCGAGCTGAATGGCGAGACTGTCTACATGCTTTTTGAAAAAAGTGCCATTTTTTTGCTGAACGCCGTCTGAACCAAAATCAAGATATATATCAAAAAAAGGTATTGAACTGCTCAACATCCTGCCATCTTCACTGAAAATAGTACCCCGCTCTGCATCCATTTCACGATACTGAAGATGCAAGCTATCGCTTAAAGAACGCCAATACGCGCCTTCAGACTGTTGAATAACCACTGTTTTGGCAACAATACCTCCGCCCATCACCAGCATAAGCAGGTAAACCAGGTAACTACGCCACAATATGTCTTTTTTTGCTTCCAACTATTCTACAGGTTTATTTGTTTTTCTTAAGGCTTTATCAAGCACCACAGGCGGTTCTGTAATTTCTTTTAATCCCTGTCCTTTCACTGCTTCAACAACTTCCGACTGCTTGGTCATAAACATCCACTCACTCCTGACCATCTTAAATTCATACTGCAACTCCTTCAACTCCCTGCTGGTTCTATTTATATCTTTCACAGACTTCTCTGCATGATGGCCATTGTATATATAAAGAACTGCGAGGGCGGAGAGGAATAAAAAAAAAGGGACATTTTTAACCAGCCAGACCTGACTGATCATTAACCTGCTCACCTCTTTTTGTTGTTCTTTCATATGACTTCAATGACAAAAACCTTATTTTATATCCCACAACCTTACCGTTTTATCCCAACCCTTAAACGAGCACTCCTCGAACGTGGATTTCTTTTAATCTCTTCAGCTGAAGGCTCCACTGGCTTTCTAGACTCCTGCATGAAAACAGATTCCCTTCTTGTGCCAAAAACCGGATCTTGTGCCGCGGCACCATCCAACTCTCCTCTCAGAAACTGCTTAACCATCCTGTCTTCAATGCTGTGAAAAGTTATCACCGCAAGCCGTCCGCCAGGCGCTATCACCTCACCACTTTGTTCCAGCAATGAACGCAGCGCCCCCAACTCATCATTAACTGCAATCCGCAATGCCTGAAAGACCTGTGCAAAATATTTGTTTGGATTACCCTTCACCACAGGCGCCATAACCGCCTTAAAAGATGCTATCGTCTTTATAGGAGCCTTCCTAACCTGATCACAAAGCAACTGAGCAAGCGTTTTGGCATTGGTAACCTCTCCATATTCCTGCAAAACAAGCTGAAGCGACTCCGGAGACGACTGCATCAGAAACTCTGCAGCAGTTAGCGGAGCTGATCGATCCATCCGCATATCCAAAGCAGCATCAAACCTTATCGAAAACCCCCGCTCCGGTTCATCAAACTGGTGACTACTCACCCCTAAGTCTGCAAGAACGCCATCTACTTCGCCAATCTGGTATAGCCTAAGAAACCGGGAGAGGTGACGAAAATTATGTGGCACAAAAACCAGCCTGCTATCCTCCGGCAAATTTGCCCGCGCGTCCTCATCCTGGTCAAAAGCCACCAATCGTCCAGCCGGCCCCAATCTGGAAAGAATCTCTCTGGCATGCCCTCCACCACCAAATGTGCAGTCTACATAAACCCCGTCATGCTTGATACACAAAGCATCAACCGCCTCCTGCAATAAAACCGGAATATGATACGGGCGATCACCACCGGCATCGCCACCGGTTGGCCTTTCGCCCAAATCATACATGGCCCTAAACATTATTATCCTTCTTTGCCATCACTTCAGCCGCTAGTCCGCTGAATGAGTCAGATGAAAAGTTGTCAAAGAGCTGCTGGTATTTTTGCTTATCCCAGATTTCCATTTTATTCATTGCTGAAACCAGCACAATGTCTTTCTCCAGACCCGCATGCTCCATCAGGCTCTTCGGCAATAAAATCCTGCCTGCACTATCTAACTCGAGCTGCATCGCTCCATTTAAAAAATACCGCCTGAACTCGCGCACCTTCGGATCAAAATCATTCAGCGTACTCAGGTTTTCATAAAGCGGCTTCCAGCTCTGCATCGGATACATCGTGAGGCATTTTTCAAAACCCCGGTTGATTACAAAAACAGGTTCCTCTCCCTCCGGCAGCTGTTTTTTTATGCCTGCCGGCAGAAGAAACCTACCTTTGCTATCGAGGGTAGCCTCATATTCGCCGATGAATCCATTCATGGAGGATATTTTAAACCTAAACTTACATTTATTGACACAAATTAACACATTTTCCCACTTTTGAACCTGATGCACTATGTTAAATTTTTCCACAGTGCAAATGCAGTGCTGGACTGCATTTCATTGATTTCGATGAATTTAATGTGCATTACATGAATTGCGATGTGGACATCCTGTGAATACAATGTGAATAACCATGCAGACAGTCAACCCTGAAAAGATCAGAATAGAGGATTACGACTACCTCCTTCCTGCGGACCGAATCGCTGAAAAGCCGCTTGAGCAAAGGGATTCATCAAAATTATTGATTGCAAGAGGAGATGAAATCCTACATAGTTTGTACAGCAATTTGGCTGATGCCCTCCCCGCCAAAACAGCGCTTTTTTTTAACAACACCAAGGTTATACCTGCCAGATTACACTTTATTAAGTCTACCGGTGGCATTATTGAGGTCTTTTTACTGGAGCCTGAAACCGGAAACTATGAAACCCTGTACGAAAAAACAGCTGTTTTTTGGAAATGTATGGTCGGTGGTGTTAAAAAGTGGAAAAATCAGGAAATACTGACTTCAATGCTTGTTGTCAACAATAAGGACGTTTTACTGGAAGCTCACCTTGAGTCAAAATCACAAAATTACTGTACCATCAAATTTGTGTGGCATACTGAAAATACTTTTCTGGAGATCATCAATGCTGCCGGACAAATCCCGCTGCCGCCATATATCAAGAGAGATGTGAATGAAAATGATAAATTAAGGTATCAGACCGTTTACGCACATCATAATGGGTCTGTTGCTGCGCCAACTGCAGGACTTCATTTCAATGAGCAATTGATGAAAAAGCTGAATGTGGCGGGAATAAACGCATCGTTTTTAACCCTGCATGTGGGAGCCGGCACTTTCAGGCCCGTTTCGGCTGATACAATTGCAGGTCATGAGATGCATGAGGAACATTTTGAAGTTGACATTGAAGCGTTGCAGGTACTTGTGGGAGAAACCAATAAAATTATCCCTGTTGGAACCACCAGCATGCGCACGCTTGAAAGCCTTTACTGGATTGGGGTTAAACTGTTGAAGGAAGGCGAACTCACAGAACAACCGATATTCACACTGAGTCAATGGGAAGACAAAGACCTGTCAATGCAGTCCCCTCCGCCTAAGTCAGTCGTTTTCAAATGGCTTATAGCGCAATTACTAGCCAAAGGAATGTCAAAACTGAGAGGAAAAACAGGAATATGCATAGTTCCGGGCTATCAGTTCAGGGTTTGTAATGGACTGATCACAAACTTTCACCAGCCACGGTCAACCTTACTTTTGCTTATTGCAGCAATGGTTGGTGATAAATGGAAAGATATTTACGAAACAGCATTGGCAAATGATTACAGGTTCCTGAGCTACGGAGACGGATGCCTGTTCATGCTACCGAATCAGTCACTTTAATGGAAGCGAAATGGCAAACTGACTCCCGGCCCCGGGAGTACTGGTAACCTCAATGGTTCCTTCATGAGCTTCAACCATCTTGCGGGTATAATTGAGTCCTAATCCAAAACCCTTGACATTGTGAACATCGCCAGTATGTGCCCTGTAAAACTTGTCAAAAATCCGGGCAAGGGTCTCCTTCGTCATACCAATTCCGTTGTCTTTCAGTGTAAGAACAATCCTGTTTTTCCTGTTAAATGTTGTTATTTCAATTTCAGGAGCAACATCTTCTCTTGCGTACTTAAGTGCATTATCAAAAAGGTTGCTGATCATATTTACAAAATGAACGGGATGTCCAACAACAAGATCCTGCTCAGCCTCCATCTTGTAAATAACTTTTGCCTCTTTTTCGGCTACCTGCAGGGCAAATTTACCCTCAATTTTCTGAAGCACTTCATGAACATGCAAATCCTGCTTGTCTTTCAGAACCTGATTGATATCCAGCTGGGCAGCCTGTAAAATCTGCTCCACCTGGGTATTCATCCTGGCATTTTCAGTTTTAATAACCTGTCCTATTGCCAGCAACTGCTCCCTGTTGCCAATTATCTTTTCATTCTTAAGTGTATCCACCGCAATGGAAATGGTTGCCAGGGGTGTGCGCAGTTCATGCGTCATGTTGTTGATGAAATCAGTCTTCATCTCACTCAGTTTTTTCTGAGTTAAGATGGTTCTTATGGTTACATAAAAAGCTGCAATGATAACCAGGGTGAAAAAGATTGCAACACCAATCATCCAACCTACAGACTGCAGCACAAAATCCTTCATGTCATAGGTAATCAAAACCAGTCGTTCATCTGGATCGAGCGTCATGATTTCATCTCCTGTAAGGTTAACCAAGGGCCAGTTATGAATGGTGTAATTGACAGAATCCTTTGTTGCGATTTCATAATGCTTCTCGAAATCTGGCGAAGACATGTCCACTCCCGTGGAATTGGCATTGGAAAAAACTGCGAACTGAAACTTTGCCCCCTTTAGTCCGTTATCAGCAAAAGATTTTTCAATCCGCTTGTTGATATCTTCAACAGAAAACTGATCAGCAAGAGAATGCTTGGAAAGCATTTCCCTGATCTGCTCCTGTGCCCCCTCAGGTAAAACTTCTGCCGGCAAACTGGGCGCATACTGCATTTTCTCTTCCACAAGTGCTTCAACAACCTCATACTCAACCACTTCCACCAAATCAGCTATCCTATCTTGCTGAATTTTCATGATGTTTTTCAACCAGGAATACTGGATAACGATAATCCCAATAAGCGAGATGGTAATCAACACTGTTATAAGTGAGAAAAGTTTTTTCATTGGATAACAAAAATAAGTGGGCTTTTGGTCAAAAAATGCGAAAAAGCTACTAATTAACGCAGGATTAAGATTATTATTGGCTATATTAGGATATGCAACCCGTGGAAAAGGGCACTATACTGATTGCTGAACCATTTTTGCAGGATATCAATTTCCAGCGTTCAGTGATATTGGTCTGCGAACATGACCTGGAGGGAACGTTTGGCATCACCATCAACAAGGATACCGGAGATCCACTTGGCTATTACCTGGAAGATTCGGATGAAAGTTTTCTGCCGCTGTTTGATGGAGGTCCTGTTGCGCGTGATCAGCTGCATTTTCTGCACACTGTACCAGATCTTATTCCAGGGGGATTGCACATTATTGATGGCATTTATTGGGGTGGCGATTTTGAAACCATGACTGCGCTCATTCGTGAGCGAGCTATCAATGAGGATGAAATTCGATTTTTTTTAGGCTATTCCGGCTGGGAGCCACTTCAGCTTGATGAAGAACTGAAAGAAAAAAGCTGGCTTTGCATTTCCGGTAATGCCTCCCTTGTTTTTAACAAAGATTTAAAATCTATATGGAAGGATGCTATCAGGGAATTGGGCAACGATTACCTTCCCATGATCAATTACCCACTGGATCCCTCATTCAACTGAGTCTTTCACCCGAATCGCCAATAGTATTATAAAAAGACCCAGTACCGCTAATATCCACAAAGACATCCGCAAACCAGTTTCTTCAGCCACAAAACCTATAACCGGAGGTCCAAGCAAAAAGCCTGTAAAACCCACACTGCTTACAGCAGCTAGAGATGCGGAGGGAGACATGGACCTGTTTTTCGCAGCAAGCATATAAACAATGGGAAAGACGGAGGAAACCCCCAATCCAACAAGCGCAAATCCGCCAATCACAACCCATTTTACCGGAAAAACCAATGCCAGAATTATCCCGGATAAAATCAGTAACCCGTTAATCCTAAGCAACTGCGAATGGGTCAGAAACTGTAACAACCTGTCGCCTGCAAACCTGCCCATCGTCATACACAATGCAAAAGCTGTATATCCAGCTGTACTGGAAGTATGCATGGCTTGAATAACCTGCCTGTAATACAGTGAACTCCAGTCTGCCATGGCTCCTTCAGACATGGCCACGCAAAAACAGATCAAACCTAGTAGCAGCAATCCCTTTCCAGGCAATACAAAAACGCGCTGCTTTTCTCCGGTTTCAGCAGTATCGGGCACCAAAAAAATATAAAAAAACAGCGCTGCGGCGGCGGCAACAGCACCTATCCATGCGAAATGCCCACTGACTGCAACATTAAAATTCATCATCAGTCCGCTGACTGCAGCAGCAGCAAAAGCACCAAGACCCCACATGGCATGCAGGCTGGATAGTATCGTCTTTCCCATGATTTGCTGAATGGCAAGCCCCTGGGCATTCATAGCAATATTGGCCAGGTTACCTAACATGCCAAAAAGAAATAGTGATATAGCCAACACTTCCAGGTTAACTGAGATGCCCGTTGCGAACAAAAAAACTCCATACAAAACGAGAACAACAGCACTTACCTGCCTGCTACCGCACCGTTGCACCAACCAACCAGAAGCAGGCAAGGCGGAAAGGGCACCAAGCGGCAACATGAACAAAACGCCACCCAGTTCTGCTTCACTCAAATTAAACCTGTCTTTCACATCCGGTATCCTTGAAGCCCAGGTGGAAAATACCATCCCAAGAAAGAAGAAATAAACGGAGATAGCTGGTCTGCGCAGTGATTCTTGCTTGAACACATCGTTATTTTTAAAAAAACGAAATTAAACGAAAGGAACAACTTTCAGTACCATGATTTATATTCGGACAAAATTCCTGACTGTGATAAAAAAATATGTTTTACTGATATGCGCTGGTTTCTTGTTCTCGCAATGCAAAAAAGAATCCGGCGGTGGCGGCACACCTGAAACCACTCCTTCAGTTTTTGTAGCAGATGTAAAACAACCGGAGGGAAACAGCGGTAACAATAAGATGAATTTTACAATTACCCTAAGTGCAGCATCAGCAAAAGAAGTCAGCTTTAAAATTGTTACCAAAGAAGTCTATGCCAAAAGTATAGAAGACTTTACTGCAGTTGACCAACGCATCACTTTTGCAGCTGGAGAAACAACCAAATCACTTTCGGTAGATATTGTTGCTGATGACATCAAGGAAGGCACAGACGACTTTCAGCTTTTCATTTCAGAACCTGTCAACTGTATTGTACCAAGTCCGTTTGCAACAGGAACCATTGAAAACGACGATTCCAAAATACCTGTAAATGAAGCAGGATATACAACACCTGCAAGCTACGCAGGTAAAACATTGGTATGGGCTGATGAGTTTGAAGGTAGTGGATTAAACACAACCAATTGGAACTACGATGTGGGAGATGGATGCGCCAGGAACAATTGCGGATGGGGAAACAATGAACTGGAATTCTATACAGAAGGCGATAACCTCATTTTCTCGAACGGAAAAATGATTATCGAAGCGAGAAAAGAAAGTAGGGGTGGAAAAAATTATACTTCAAGCCGACTGACAACAATGGGTAAAAAATCCTTTAAGTTCGGCAGAATTGATATAAGAGCTAAACTCCCAAAAGGTCAGGGAATTTGGCCTGCACTCTGGATGCTTGGCGATAACTTCCCTACTGCCGGATGGCCGGCTTGTGGCGAAATTGATATGATGGAGTTCCTGGGTCATGATCTTACGAAAGTCTATTCTACTATTCATTTCAAATCAGGCAATAATCCAAGGAATATTTCCAAATCATTCATCAATAGTGCTCCCCTTCCTGATGAGTTTCATGTTTATTCCCTGATCTGGGAAACTGATAAAATGCGCATGTTGATAGACGACAAGCTCATTGGTGAATTCTTAGCCAGCGAACTTGGAGGTGCTACGAATCCCTTCAATGACAAATTCTTCTTCCTTTTTAATGTGGCAGTAGGTGGAAACTGGCCCGGTTCTCCCAATACAACCACTTATTTTCCACAGTGGATGTTTATAGACTATGTGAGGGTTTTCCAATAAAGACATAAAAAAAGGGACCATGAAGGTCCCTTTTTAATTTATTTCAGTCAGCTTCAAACAGCTGTTGCACCTTCCAGCAATACTGTGACTTTATTGTTGAATACCTCAATGAAGCCACCCTTGACTGCATATGAAGAGCTGTTTTTGCCTGATTTATCCAACAAGATCTTTACAACGCCATTGCCCAGGGCACTGACAAGAGGAGCATGTTTTTCAAGCACTTCAAAGGAACCCTCGACACCAGGCAACTGAATACCATAAGCATCACCTGCAAAGAGTTTTTTCTCGGGAGTAAGTATTTCAATCTGCATTTCCTGAATGTGTTTTAATTAACCTTTGGCAGCAGCCATCATTTTCTTACCCTTCTCTATAGCATCTTCAATGGAACCTACCAGGTTGAATGCTGCTTCAGGATACTCATCCACTTCACCATCCATAATCATGTTGAAACCGCGAATGGTATCATTGATGTCAACAAATACACCCTTCAAGCCTGTAAACTGCTCAGCTACATGGAATGGCTGACTGAGGAAACGCTGTACCCTTCTGGCACGTGAAACCGTCAGTTTATCCTCATCACTCAGTTCATCCATACCAAGAATCGCGATGATATCCTGTAGTTCCTTGTAACGCTGTAATATCAGCTTAACCCTGTTGGCACAATTGTAATGCGCTTCGCCCACAATCATAGGAGTCAGAATCCTGGAAGTTGAATCCAACGGATCAACGGCAGGATAGATACCAAGGTCAGCAATCTTACGACTCAATACAGTTGTTGCATCAAGGTGTGCAAATGTTGTTGCGGGAGCCGGATCGGTAAGGTCATCAGCAGGTACATATACGGCCTGAACAGATGTGATTGAACCATTCCTGGTTGAAGTAATCCGCTCTTGCATCAGTCCCATTTCAGTAGCCAATGTAGGCTGATAACCTACGGCAGATGGCATCCTTCCTAAAAGTGCAGACACCTCAGAACCTGCTTGTGTAAAACGGAAGATATTATCTACGAAGAAGAGGATATCCTTACCTTTTCCTTCACCATCCCCATCACGGAAATATTCTGCAATTGTAAGTCCGCTAAGTGCAACCCTTGCACGGGCTCCAGGAGGCTCATTCATCTGTCCGAAAACAAATGTAGCCTTTGAATCCTTCAGCCCTTCCATATCCACTTTATCAAGATCCCATCCACCTTCTTCCATGCTATGCTTGAAATCATCACCATATTTCATGATGCCTGCCTCAATCATCTCTCTCAACAGATCGTTCCCTTCACGGGTACGCTCACCAACTCCTGCAAACACCGAAAGACCACCATAGCCTTTGGCAATATTATTGATCAACTCTTGAATCAAAACCGTCTTGCCTACACCAGCACCACCGAAAAGTCCGATTTTACCACCCTTTGCATAAGGCTCAATCAAATCAATAACCTTGATACCTGTAAAAAGAATTTCTGTAGCCGTGCTCAGGTCTTCAAATTTCGGAGGTTTGGCATGGATAGCCCTGCCATTTTGCTTGGATACAGCAGGCAATCCATCAATTGGATCACCGGTAACATTGAAAAGACGCCCGTTGATGGCATCACCTGTTGGCATGGATATTGGCCTGCCTGTATCAGTTACAACAGTTCCTCTTACAAGGCCTTCTGTACCATCCATAGCAACGCAACGCACACTATCTTCACCAAGGTGCTGCTGAACTTCAAGCACAAGCTTGTCGCCGTTTTCACGCTGCAATTCAAGGGCATTGTAGATCTCAGGAAGCTGACCGTTGAAATGTACGTCAACAACGGCACCGATTACCTGTTTTATTTTACCTGTATTTGACATGTTTATTGTTTGAAATGGATAAATGTCGATTTCAGGCCGCAAAGGTAAGCAGGAAGCACCGATTGGAAAAATCAGCAGGCAATTTTTTTCAGGAATAGCGCTGTTTATTGTAACTGTACATACAGCATGGCTGCCAGAATGGCGCCTGCGAGGGGTCCAACTACCGGTATTGGAGCATATTTCCAGTCACTTCCACCTTTCTGTCTGATTGGGAGGATGGCATGAATGATTCGTGGACCAAGATCTCTGGCGGGATTGATGGAGTAGCCAGTTGGACCACCCATACTCAATCCGATACCCAGAACGAGGAGGGCAACAGGAAGGGCATCAAGTGCGCCCATTTTCATTTCCCCTTTCTGGATATGGAGGATGGCAAACATGAAAATGAAGGTGGCAATTGTTTCTGTAATGAAGTTGTTGACTGGTTTTCTGATGGCTGGGCCCGTAGAAAAAACGGCAAGGATAACCTCTTTATCTGTTGTTTCAGAAAAATGATCCCTGTACGTAAACCATGTCAGTATTGACCCAATGAACGCACCCAGAAACTGGGCTAAAATATAAGACGGAACAAGATCCCAGCTGAACTTACCTGCCACCGCCAATCCTACCGTTACGGCAGGATTCAAATGCGCACCACTGTCTTCAGCGGAGATGTAAACACCCACAAATACAGCTACAGCCCAGGCCAAAGCAATTACAATCAAGCCTGCGTTGTTTCCTTTTGTCCGGGCAAGCAAAACATTGGCAACCACTCCGGATCCAAGGGTGATCAAAACAGCTGTACCGGCAATTTCTGCAACAAATGGCGACATGGCAAACAAATTTTATCCAATATAATTAAATTTCTGACAATATATTACCTGCCAGGTAGCCGCTAGCCAGTTCATGAAAAGATTTTACCTGATGAACAATCCAATCCTCATTTTCATGGAGCAATCCTGCCATAAGTTGGGCTACAGGCAATGCGGCTGCAATGGCCTTTTCTGCATCCAAAAAAAGCAACCTTGATCTTCTAGCCAATATATCCTCCACCGTCATGGCCATTTCTTCTCTTACAGACCAAATAATTTCAGCCTTGCAATAGGGATGGCCTTCTGCAATGGGCATTCCAAGTTCCGGATCCTGCTGAATAAGTTGCTTAATGTGAACTGCATCTGTTCCGTAAGCAGAAAATCTTTCTCCGTATTGAACAGAACCAGTTGAACCATGAAGCTTTAACTTTCTTGTTTTGCATTTGATTACCGGCAGTTTGGCTACAAAAGCTGCGTTGTTTACTGCATCCTTGGCCATTTTCCTGTAAGTTGTCCACTTCCCTCCGGTAATGGTGATGAGGTTACTTGCTGAAACGAAAATAGTATGATCGCGAGAAGCCATTGCAGTGCTGCCATTGTTTGAAGTCTTTACCAATGGTCGCAACCCCGCAAAGACCGAACGTATATCTGCATAGGTTATAGGTTTCTGGCTATACGCATTGAACTGAGCAATGATGAAATCAATTTCCGATTTCAGCGCCACTGGCTCTTCCCTGATCTCATTTAACGGTGTATCAGTGGTTCCGATAACGATTGATTCCTGCCAGGGCAACGCAAACAATACCCGACCGTCTCTGGTTTTGGGTATCATAAGGGCCTGATTACCCGGAAAAAAGGTTTTTTCAACAACCAAATGGACCCCCTGTGAGGGCATGACTGCTGCTGGTGAAGCTTGATCATCCATATCCAGTATACTGTCTACAAAAACCCCTGTTGCATTGATGACAACCCGTGATTCGAGGTTATACTGATTATCCCTAAGCTCATCCTGTACAGTTACCCCAGTTACCTTGCCATTGACTTTGTTAAGTGCTGAAACACTCATATAATTTATCAATACAGCGCCCTGATCGTGAGCAGTCAATGCGAGTGTGATCGCCAGCCTTGCATCATCAAATTGTCCGTCGAGGTAAGCGATTCCTCCTTTCAATCCCTCCTTTTTCAAAAAGGGTATTCCGGATAAAACTGTTTTTCTGGACATTATTTTTGTCCTGCCCAAACTGAGTTTACCAGACAGCAGGTCGTACAGTGCCAGTCCGATGCCGTAAAACCATTTGTCAAAGAAACTGTATGCGGGTATGATGAATTGCTGAATGCGTGTAAGATGGGGTGCGTTGGCAAGCAAAAAACCCCGCTCCCTGAGTGCGTCCACAACCAATTTGATATTTCCCTGTGCGAGATACCTCACCCCACCGTGAACAAGTTTGGTACTGCGGCTTGAAGTACCCTTGGCAAAATCGCCCTTTTCGAGCAGCAACACACTGAATCCCCTTTGTGCGGCATCAACAGCAATCCCAAGCCCTGTTGCACCACCGCCAATAACGATGATATCCCAGACGGGCACTTTTCCCAGGGCTTCAATAGCATGATTTCTGTTCAATTGAGTCTATTATAGGTTAACAAGTCAGTTATGAGGCAGACCATGCGAGTACAGCCTTCACAGCCCTGCTCCATGCATGTAACTTTTCTTTTACCAGGTCATTTTCCATTCCGGGCTGAAAATCGCCCGACACTTTCCACTGAGCCGATATCTCTTCCACAGAACCCCAGAAACCCACAGCAAGTCCTGCAAGGTAGGCAGCACCCAATGCAGTTGTTTCAATAACTTCCGGCCTCAACACCCTAACAGACAGTATATCGCTCTGAAACTGCATCATAAGGTCATTCACAGTAGCTCCACCGTCAACACGCAGTTCAGCAATGGAAATTCCGGAATCAGACTCCATGGCTTTAAGCACATCATAAGTCTGGTAAGCAATACTCTCCAGGGTTGCCCTGGCAATATGTGCGTCAGTAGTACCTCTTGTTATTCCAAAAACTGTTCCCCTGGCATAAGGATTCCAATGGGGTGCCCCCAATCCTGAAAACGCGGGAACCACCACCACACCATCCGTGTGGGGTACAGATGCGGCCAAAGCCTGAACATCAGCAGAACTCCGGATAATTTTCAATCCGTCTCGCAGCCACTGAACTGCAGCTCCGGCAATGAAAACGCTGCCTTCCAGAGCATAGTTGGTAACCCCATTGATTTGCCAGGCTACTGTTGTAAGCAGGTTATTGGCGGAAGCAACTGCCTGGGTACCGGTATTCATCAACATGAAACAGCCAGTTCCATAGGTGTTTTTCACCATCCCTTCGCGTATACACATTTGTCCGAATAAAGCCGACTGCTGATCACCGGCCATCCCGGCAACAGGCACTTCAGGCATACCGATAGCTGAAGCATATCCATACACTTCACTGTTACTCTTCACTTCCGGCAATACAGATGCTGGGATACCGAGTAAGTCAAGCAGGGTATCGTCCCACTGAAGCGTGTGCAGATTGAATAACATTGTACGGGATGCATTGCTGACATCAGTAGCATGCACTTTACCTGCTGTAAGTTTCCAAAGCAACCAACTGTCAATTGTTCCAAAAGCAAGCTCTCCGCGTTCTGCACGTTCACGCGCTCCTGGAACATGATCAAGGATCCATTTGAGTTTGGTGCCGGAAAAATAAGCATCCACAACCAATCCGGTCTTGTTTTTAATCATTTCAGCATGACCTTCAGCCCTCAGTTTATCACAGTACCCTGCCGTACGCCTGTCTTGCCAGACTATCGCTTTGTAAACAGGCTCCCCAGTCTTACGGTCCCATACCACTGTGGTTTCCCGCTGATTTGTTATGCCAATGGCTGCAACCTGACCGGCGTTAACAGCCAGTTTTAACATGACTTCCTTTGCAACAGTAGCCTGAGAAACCCAGATTTCCAATGGGTCATGTTCCACCCAACCGGGTTCTGGAAAATATTGTGCAAACTCCTTCTGGGCTACCGCACAGATATTTCCCGCATGATCAAATAAGATTGCACGGGAGCTGGTAGTACCCTGATCAAGGGCTAAAATGTATGACATAAGATTGAGTTGTGATTTTCACTTTCAAGATATTGATTAATAAGATGATCCGGCTACAACATCAGAAAAAATAATTTTAAATGACTGAAACAGCCGGCTAAAATATCTTCTTATCCATGTAGGAACCACCAAGCTTTATTATCTTGCACCTGATGGATAATTTTGTTGTTTCAGCCAGAAAATACAGACCTCAGCATTTTTCCACGGTAGTGGGCCAGTCTCATATCACCACCACGTTGAAAAACGCCATCCAGCAGCATCACCTGGCCCATGCATTCCTTTTTTGCGGGCCAAGGGGTGTAGGCAAAACAACCTGCGCAAGGATTCTTGCGAAAACCATAAACTGTGAAAACCTGGGGCAAGACGGTGAGGCGTGCGACAAATGCAGCTCCTGCCTGTCTTTCAACCACGGGAACTCCTTCAATGTGCATGAACTTGACGCGGCGAGTAACAACTCGGTAGATGATATCAGGGAACTCATAGAACAGGTCAGGTTTTCGCCACAGGCAGGTAAATACAAAGTCTACATCATAGATGAGGTGCACATGCTCAGTGCCGCGGCCTTCAATGCTTTTCTGAAAACATTGGAAGAACCCCCTGCACATGCCATCTTTATCCTGGCCACCACTGAAAAGCACAAAATCCTGCCTACCATACTTTCCAGGTGTCAGATATTTGATTTCAAAAGGATAACGCCGACTGATATCGCTGAACACCTGCAAGAAATCACGATCAAGGAAAATATCCAGGCAGAGCCGGAGGGACTTCAGGTGATTGCACAAAAAAGCGATGGTTGTATGCGGGATGCGTTGAGTATCCTGGATAAAATTGTGAGTTTCACAAACGGACAGCTTTCTTACACCAATACTCTTGAACACCTCAACCTGCTTGATGAAGACTATTTTTTCAAACTGCTTGATATGCTCTTCAACGAAGACCTGCCGGCAGTATTGAACCTGTATGATGAAATCGACCAGAAAGGGTTTGAGGGTGATATGTTTTTAAATAACCTCTCAGAGTTTTTCAGAAACCTCCTCGTAAGCAGAGACCCCAGGTCTTTACCACTGCTGCAGGTTGTTGACGGATTCAAAAAGAAATACATCTCAAAAGCAGCGGATATCCCTGCCGCTTTCATGATTGGTGCGCTAAACGTACTCAACGAGGCAGAAATGGGCTTTAAACAAGCCCGCAACAAAAAGTTGCACGTAGAATTCCACCTGATCAGACTCACACACCTCAAGCAGGCAGTGGAATTTGTTGCTGATGGTGAACCTGGTAAAAAAAAACGACTTGAGGGATTAAAACCTGTAGCCTTCAGACCAATAGCAATCCGTTCCAGGGAAAAGTCTGAAGCCAAACTATATATCCAGGAAGAGCCTCAGAAACAGAACCCAATCCAAACCACAAAACCCGCTGAAACAAAGCCAGTACCACCAGTACAAACAACTTTGCCAGCCAGGATAAAACAG
>JBDLUZ010000016.1:0-23106 GCA_039805045.1 Bacteroidota bacterium
GCAGCAGACAGTTTTGTGAAAGTTCGAAAGGGGCTCAGTTTTAGCAGTAATTATCAAAGAAAATCCACTGAACGGCAACCCCAAAAAATCGATATCAACATTGCTGATAGTGCGGCATTGGAACGTTTACCTGGCATAGGAGAAAAACTTTCGATCAGAATTGTCCGCTACAGAGATAGGCTCGGTGGTTTTGTGACGTTGACACAGTTGAGAGAAGTATATGGATTGTCTGATTCAACGTTCAGTTTCATCACCAAATACCTGGATATCAATAATGCGTTTAAACCGCTCCAGATTGCTGTAAATAAAGCTGATTATGTGCAATTTAGACGACACCCCTATATGACTACGTCTGTTTTGAAGGCTTTACTGGCATACCGTAAAACACATGGTAGCATACCTGATTTTAAATCTTGTGAACTTATTGCCAGGCAGATAGGGGATAGTCTGCCAGCCAGGCTTAAGCCTTATCTTGATTTTGGCAATTAATCGAGGAAATCCTCTTCCTGCTCAGGCGCGTATTTATCAAACAATTTGTCTATGGCACCCTTGAGTAACGGGAACTTACCTTTTGCATATTCTTTGATCAGGTTAACCGACTGCCATGCCTGCTCCTCGCTTAAGCCAGCTTCATTTTGTAGTTTCTCAATCAGCTCTTTCATGGTTATGCAACCTTGAGCAGATTCATCTTCGCGTGATCAAACTTATTCATGGCATACTCCAGTGTGAGTTTGAAATGTTTCTCTGAAGAGGATGGCAGTTCAAACATGGCATCGGTGAGGATACTTTCACAGATAGATCTTAACCCCCGTGCACCAAGCTTGTATTCCATGGCTTTCTCAACCATGAAATCCAACACAGGTTCTTCAATTTCAAGTTCAATACCTTCCAGGGCAAATAACTTGTTATATTGTTTGATCAGTGCATTTTTAGGTTTGCTGAGGATTGCCCTTAAAGTTTCCTTATCCAACGGATCCAGATAAGTAACTACCGGAAGCCTTCCAAGCAGTTCAGGGATGAGTCCGAATGTTTTAAGATCCTGCGCATTAACAAATTTCAGCAGGTTGTGCTTCATAGCATCCTGTAGATTTTTGTTAACATTGAAACCGATGGCATTGGTGTTGACCCTGCGGGCAATAATTTTATCTACGCCATCAAAGGCGCCGCCACAAATGAAAAGAATATTCTGGGTATTGACCTTAATCAGTTTTTGATCAGGATGCTTTCTGCCTCCCTGTGGTGGAACAAGCACTTCAGTTCCTTCGAGGAGTTTAAGTAACCCCTGTTGAACACCTTCGCCGCTGACATCCCTTGTGATGGAAGGGTTATCGCTTTTTCTAGCTATTTTATCTATTTCGTCTATGTATACAATACCTGATTCTGCAGCAGCAACATCATAATTGCAGACTTGGAGTAAACGGGTGAGTATACTTTCCACATCTTCACCAACATAACCAGCTTCAGTAAAAACGGTTGCATCAACAATAGCAAATGGAACATTCAACAGCCTTGCAATAGTTTTGGCGAGCAGTGTTTTTCCGGTGCCTGTTTCGCCCACCATGATTACATTGCTTTTTTCTATTTCTATTTCTTCCGCTGGTTCCTCGTTTTTCTGTTTTTTGGTTGGTTTGGGTTGGTTCAGGCGTTTGTAATGGTTGTAAACACCTACGGATAATATTTTTTTAGCTTCATCTTGGCCAATCACATATTCATCCAGGTGTTTTTTAAGCTCCATTGGCTTTCTGACTGTAAGCTTGAAACCTGACTTTGGATCCTGCTTGGATTCCACTTCTTGGATTACAATTTCCCTGGCGTGGTCTACACAGGATTCACAAATATGTCCTTCCTGTCCTGCAATGAGGATTTTAACTTCATCACGGTTTCTTCCGCAGAAAGAGCAATGTAATGTTGATTTGGCCATGCCGGTCTTTTTGATAAATGGATTTAAAGCGAATCTACTATTCCGTCTACAATCCCGTAATGAAGAGATTCTTCAGCTCCCATCCAGTAATCTCGGTCAAAATCCTTCATCACTTTTTCAAATGTCTGTCCGCAGTTGTCTGCCAATATTTTAGCACCCAGGGCTTTGATTTTTTTGATTTGTTCTGCCATGATTTCAAGATCCGCAGAAGTACCTTGTCCGCCTCCTGATGGCTGATGAATCATCACTTCCCCATGTGGGAAAATGAACCTCTTCCCTTTTTCGCCACCACTCAACAGAATGGAGCCCATCGAAGCAGCCATGCCCATGCAAATCGTAGATACAGGCGATTTGATCAGTTGCATGGTATCATAAATAACCATGCCGCTGGTTACAACGCCACCTGGACTATTGATATAAAATTTGATTTCCTTACCTGGATCAACAGCATCTAAAAACATTAACCTGGCGGTAATGTCTTTGGCTGATTTGTCATCTACAACACCCCAAAGGAATATTTTCCTTTGATCAATGAATTTTTTGTCGAAGCGGGCACCTGAAACCATATTTTCCATCATGTTTCCATTTTCCGCTGGCTCCTGTTCTTCATCCATCCGGGTTGAAAGCATTTGATTTATTTTCATGGCATTCAGTTTATTGTTTCAATTTTTTCTTGGGGTTGAGGACTAAAACCTCATCAACCAATCCGTACTCTTTTGCTTCCTGGGCGGTCATCCAAAAGTCTCTATCAAAATCACCAGCTATCTTTTCAATGCTTTGTCCGCTATGCAGGGAAACAACCTCATACAATTCCTGTTTGAGCTTTTTAACCTGCGAAACGGTTATTTCTATATCACTGGCTTGTCCGCCTGCACCTGCACTAGGCTGGTGCATCATGATCCTTGAATGTTTCAGTGCTGTTCTTTTGCCTTCGGTGCCTGCACACATCAATACAGCTGCCATACTGGCGGCAACACCTATACAGATTGTTGACACATCGGGCGTTACATACTGCATGGTGTCGTAAACGCCCAGGCCGCTGTAAACTGATCCTCCCGGACTATTGATATACATCTGGATGTCTCTTGTTCTGTCTGTACTATCGAGGAAGAGCAACTGAGCTGTGATGATATTTGCCACTTCGTCAGTTATGGGATATCCTAGGAAGATGATACGGTCCATCATCAGGCGGCTGTAAACATCCATCACAGCCACATTCATCGGTCTCTCTTCGATGATGTTAGGAGTGAGGTTCGTCACCATGTGGTTGGTGTATCCATGCAGCGTATTGCTCGAAATCCCCCTGTCTTTGATCGCAAATTTTTCGAATTCCTTTCCGAGGTTCATGGTGATCGGTCTTTTGTGGTTGAAAATTACTACAATTACTGACCAAAATGCGTGCCTGATCCAAAAGCAGACAAAATGCCATATAAACTGCTTAGCTCAGCCAGTTCAGTGGCAGGGCAAAATTCAGCACCTATATACTTTTCCCTCAATGTTTATGCTTCTCCTGCAAAGCAGCAAATTCGGCTGCAGTTACAATTTGTTCTGTTGGTTTTGCCTGGCCAGCACCCCATTCCAGTATTTTGTTGCTGAAAACACGCTGGTAGGCTGATTCAACCTGCTGCTTATCGCCCATCATCCGCTCAACATAGCTGTCTAGCCAATCGTAATTGCCACCCATATTCATGGAGCCAAAATAACCCATAAGCTGCTGACGCATGCTGTCCATTATTTCTTCACGGCTTACCTGAATGTTGTTTTGGGTGCCAATCTCATTGCTTACAAGCGTCCATCTAAGCTGATTGAGGAAGGCTGGAAATTCTTTTTCAACACTTTCTTCAGTTTGTTCTTTTTCACCGCTTTTAAGCAGCCATTTCCTGAGGAAAGTCTCTGGGAACACCATTTCTGTTTTCTCGGAGAGGATGTGGAAGATTTCGTGCTCCAACAGGTGCAGGGCCTGATGTTTCCAGTAACCGGCTATCTGTGCTTTGATTTCACTCCTGAAAGCATCTTCTGTTTCTATTTCTTTACCGGGTATTGCTTCCTTGAAAAAGTCAGCATCCATTGCGCGTTTTTCAACAAATGCTATCTTAGTGATAGTCATCAGGAAATACTTATCAAGTTCCTCAGCATTTTCCTTGTTTACTCCAAGGTCACCAGCCAGCCACTCTCTTTCTTTTTCTTCAAATGCTGTTGAAAGCTGTATCGTAATGCTGTCGTCTTTCTTTTTTCCCTTGAGTTGTTCCTGTACGGTTTTGCTGAAGTAGTTCAATAACAAGGAGTTATCCTTTTTCTCAGCATCTTCAGCCACTACTCCGGCAGCATCTGAAGGCTGGAATGAAACATTGAGTACATCCTCATCATTGGAAATGACTTCGGGTTCAGTCATCTTGCCTAACCTGCGGGATATCCTGTCAACTTCTTCGTTGATCATCTCATCAGTTGCTTCAACAACGTGAAGGGTAGTGGAAGCAGACCCCAGGTCTGGAATAGCAAATTCAGGTTTCAAACCTATTTCAAAGCTGAAACTATAGTCTTTGGGTTCATTTTGATTGAAAAGTGCAGGGTCGTTGCCATCTTCCGGAAGCGGTTGTCCGAGGTAGGCTATATTTTCCTGCTGAAGGTATTGCATCAGCTCATTTTCAATGGCCTTTAGCACTTCCTCTGTAAAAACAGAAGCACCATACATTTTTTTAACCACGCCGGCAGGAACCATACCTTTTCTGAATCCGGGAATATTGGCGGATTTAGCATATTTCTTCAGGGAAGCCTCGTAGTTCGGTGTATAGTCGGCTGGTGATACAGTTACGCTGATCCTTTCATGCAAGGGAGCTAGTTGCTCCCGGTTGATTTGTGCCATGGTAATTTTTTTGGGAAAAGAGCTGTGCGGGTGGAGGGACTCGAACCCCCAAGCCTCGCGGCACCAGATCCTAAGTCTGGCGTGTCTACCAATTTCACCACACCCGCATTGAGCTGTTTAAGCTCTATATTGGCTCTTTTCAAATTGGGCAGCAAAGGTAGGATTTTCAAATGAATAAAAAAGGCAATCAGGGTGTTTTTCGTTAAATTTGGTCTTAATGGAGAGAACAGAGAAAGATTTTTTACTTCCTCAATACGACTTGAATGAGGAACAGGAGAAAAAAGAGATTGTACGCAGGTACCGTGCACTGCTTCGTGCGCTGAAGCCTAAGCTGAAGCAAGGCGACAAGGAATTGGTCCGTTCTGCCTTCGAAATGTCTGTGGATGCACATAAAACCATGCGTCGAAAAAGCGGGGAGCCTTACATTTTTCATCCACTTGCAGTTGCTATGATTTGTGTTGAGGAAGAAGGTCTTGGTGTGCGTTCCTGTATTTGTGCCCTTCTGCACGATACGGTAGAGGATACAGATATAACATTGGAAGATATACAGCAGGAGTTTGGTTCTGAAATAACCAAAATCATTGACGGATTAACCAAGATTGCTACCGTTGTGGATAATAACACCAGTCAGCAGGCAGAAAACTTCAAAAAGATTCTGCTGACACTTACGGATGATCCACGGGTAATTCTGATCAAGCTTGCAGACAGGCTGCACAACATGCGCACACTAGACAGCATGAAAGTTGAAAAGCAACTTAAAATTTCATCGGAAACGGTTTATGTATATGCACCGCTTGCCCACAGAATGGGACTTTACGCAGTAAAAACCGAGATGGAAGACCTTTCCATGAAATACTTGGAACCAGAGGTCTACCATCAGATTGCGAGAAAACTTTCTGAAACCCGTCGTGAGCGATCCCGTTACATCAATGAGTTTATCAAACCGGTGAGAGAAAAGCTTGAAAAAACTGACTTTCCTTTTGAAATATATGGTAGACCCAAATCCATACATTCCATCTGGAATAAGATGAAGAAAAAGAACGTGGAATTTGAAGAGGTATATGACTTGTTTGCGATCAGGGTCATTGTTGATGTTCCCCTTGAGCTGGAAAAGGAAGCCTGCTGGAAAGTTTATTCTTTTGTTACTGACATGTACAATCCGGCTCCGGAAAGACTCCGCGATTGGCTGAGCAATCCCAAATCCAATGGCTATGAAGCGTTGCATACTACGGTAATGGGTCCGCAGGGAAAGTGGGTGGAGGTGCAGATCCGTTCTAAGCGGATGAATGAAATTGCAGAAAAAGGATTGGCCGCCCACTGGAAATACAAGGAGGGAGGTGCGGAAGAGGACCGATTTGATAAGTGGTTTTCACAGATAAAGGAAGCTCTTGGCTCAGAAGACCTCAGTTCTATTGATTTCCTGCAGGATTTTAAGACTTCCTTTCTTGCGGAAGAAATTTATGTATACACGCCCAAGGGTGATGTAAAAATGCTTCCGGTTGGTTCCACTGCCCTTGATTTTGCTTTTTCAATTCATACTGCCATCGGTTCTAAATGCATTGGTGCCAAGGTGAACCACAAGCTGGTGCCAATCAGTCACAAATTGCGTAGCGGAGATCAGATTGAAATAATCACTTCCAACAAGCAGAAACCTAGTGAAGATTGGCTAAGCCTGGTGGTTACAGCAAAGGCTAAAAACAGGATTAAAGATGCACTTAAGGATGAGAAACGCAAAGTTGCAGATGACGGAAAATATTTTCTCGAGCGGAAGCTGGCGGCACTCGGTGCTCCTGTGAGTTCTCAGAATATTGATGAGCTTGTCTTATTCTATAAGCTCCCCTCTCCGCTTGACCTGTTTTACCGCATAGCCATCAAACAAATCGACCTCAGGGAATTAAAGGAGTTTGAGGTTCGAGGAGACAAGCTTGAGCTCATTAAAACACGCAAGCTTGCCTCCAAGCATGATGTTCACAAGGACACAGAACTCATTATATTTGGGGAGAGTAGCGACAGGATTGTTTATACCCTGGCTAATTGTTGCACGCCAATTCCTGGTGATGATGTATTTGGGTTTGTTTCAACTGGTAAAGGGCTGATTATTCACAGAACAAATTGCCCCAATGCCACGCGATTGCTGTCAAGTTTCGGACACCGTATTGTAAAGACCAAATGGGCCAAGAACAAGGAGATTTCATTTTTAACCGGATTAAAACTTACCGGACTAGATGATGTTGGTGTCATTCACAAAATAACAAACCTCATTTCTGGTGAGTTGCGCATCAATATCAGTGCCCTTACTGTTGAAGCGAAAGAGGGCATTTTTGAGGGCAACATCAGGCTTTATGTTCACGACAAGGATGAGCTGGATAATCTTTTCTCCAGATTAAAATCCCTTTCGGGTATACAAAGTGTCAGCCGTTACGATGTGGATGAGTGAGTAATATTTATTTTTTCACCTTTAAAGTCATTCAACTAAATTTGCGGCTTAACATCCAAAATATTTTATGGTTGATGTACTCTTAGGCTTGCAATGGGGTGACGAAGGAAAGGGTAAAATTGTAGATTACTTTGCTCCAAAGTATGATATCATAGCCCGCTTTCAGGGTGGTCCTAATGCAGGTCATACGCTTTATGTGAATGGATCAAAGATTGTGTTGCATCAAATTCCTTCTGGAATTTTTCACGAGAACGCAGTTAACTTGATTGGAAGTGGGGTAGTGCTGGATGCCGTAACGTTAAAAAAGGAGTTTGATAAGGTCGCCTCCTTTGGTGTGGATGGCCGTAAAACGCTTTATGTTTCTGAGCGTACACACCTTATCCTCCCAACGCACAGAGCGCTTGATAAGGCATCTGAAGTTTCCAAAGGAAATGATAAGATAGGATCTACCTTGAAAGGTATTGGTCCTGCCTACATGGATAAAACAGGCAGAAACGGTTTACGGGTGGGTGATTTGTTGGATAAGAATTTCACTACCCAATACATCAAGCTCCGACTTAAGCATCAGCGCATGCTTGATTCATTTGGTTTCAACGACGATATCTCTGAGTGGGAAGAAGAATTCTTTGAGGCTATTGAATTCATGAAGAGTCTCAAAATTGTAAATGGAGAATACTTCATCAACGAACAAATCCGAAACGGCAAAAAAGTGTTGGCAGAAGGCGCACAGGGTAGTATGCTGGATGTTGATTTTGGTACTTTTCCTTTTGTAACATCTTCCAATACCATATCTGCAGGTGTTTGTACCGGATTGGGCATTGCTCCTCAAAAAATCAAGGAAGTAATTGGCGTTACCAAGGCTTATTGTACCCGTGTGGGAAGTGGTCCATTTCCTACTGAACTGCATGACGAAACCGGTGAGCGCCTGAGAAAGATTGGCAATGAATTTGGAGCAACTACCGGAAGGCCACGCCGCTGTGGTTGGATAGATCTGGTTGCCCTCGACTTCGCCTGTATGGTAAATGGCGTTACCCAGATTGTGATGACGAAATCTGACGTTTTAGATGCCTTTGAAGAGCTTTCTGTTTGTACATCCTATGGCATAAACGGAACCCAACAAAAAGCAGTTCCCTATCAAATGTCTAAGTTGCCTATTGAGCCTCATTATGAGCATTTTGAAGGTTGGCAGACTGATATTACGCGGATAAGGGAACATGGTTCTCTGCCAGCTCCCATGAAACAATATATTGATTATATCAATCGTTTCCTTGGTGTAGACGTCAGTTACATAAGCAATGGTCCGGAAAGAGACCAGATTATAAGCGCTTTGTAATAGATGTTAAAAAATTGTTACTGAATTATTTGGTCATATAAAAAACTCTCAGAAATTTTACGCTGTAAATCCCTAGTAGACATGGCAAAGTCAGAAAAAGAAAAAAAAGTTACCAAGAAACCTGCTGGCGACGATTCTTCTTCTAAGCCTAAGAAAGCCTCATCCAAATCCGCAAAGGAAGATGATGAGGATGACGAGGATCTTGAATTGGATGATGAAAAACCAGCTAAGCGTGCAAAGAAATCTTCAAGTGAGGACGACGATGAAGATGATGTAGACGTCGATGACGATTGGGAAAAAGTTGAAGATGACGACAACTGGGACCCCGATTTTGACGAGTTCGACATTCCCAAGTCAAAAACCAAGAAAGCAGCTCCCGGAGGCACTAAGAAGGCCACTGAGGAAGACGATTTCTCCATTGACGATGAGTTCAAGGATTTGGGCTACTTCGACGACGGGGGCGGAGGTTTTGACGATGACGATGACTTCTAGAAACGAGTACTAACTGAGGAGCTGTTGTGAGAATTGCAACAGCTCTTTTTCTTTAAGCCTGTCTGCATGTACCTGGATGCCAAATGGCATCCCATTGGTGTGTTTGAACAGCGGAACAGAAATGCCAGCAATCCCAGCAAGGTTTGCATATACAGTATAAAGATCTCCCAGAAACATTTCTACTGCGTCATTGCTTTTTTCCCCAAATTTAAACGCGGTTGAAGGGCTTGTAGGCATTATGATAAGGTCAAATCTGTTGAATATTTCTCGGGTATTGTCTGCAATCAGCTTTCGGACCTGTTGTGCTTTGGCATAGTAGGCATCGTAGTAGCCTGTGCTGAGCACAAAAGTCCCGAGCATGATTCTTTTCTTCACTTCTTTCCCAAATCCTTCAGACCGGGTCTTACAGTATAATTCCTGGAGATTATTCACCGCTGAAGGCGTTCTGTAACCAAATTTTATACCATCGTATCGGGAAAGGTTGGAAGAGGCTTCAGCTGTGGTTAATACATAATATGCCGGAACTATGTAATCGAGGTATTTGAAATTCACTGCTTCAATCGTGTGGCCTGCTTTTTTAAGCATTTCAAGTTTCTCTTGCAGCGCCGCTCTTATTTCAGGATCGAGTGAAGGGTGATCAAAGCATTCAGGGAAATAAGCAATCCTGAATTTTCTATCCTCATCCAGATCCTGAAGGTAATTCGGAACGGGTTCGGCTGAGCAGGTGCTGTCAAACTCATCTTCACCGGCAATAACGCTTAATGTAAGGGCAAGATCTGGGATGTTACGGGCAAAAATACCTATCTGGTCAAACGAAGAGGCGTACGCGAGCAAGCCGTATCTGGAAATGCGCCCATATCCGGGTTTCATGCCAATTATACCACAAAAATCAGCCGGTTGTCTTACAGATCCACCCGTGTCTGACCCCAGACTTACCATACACAGGTTTGCCTGCACAGCTACCGCTGATCCACCTGAAGAGCCTCCAGGAACCCGTGTTTCATCAACTGCATTCAGTACTTTTCCATGAATAGAATGCTCATTGGAGGAGCCCATTGCAAATTCATCACAGTTCAGGCTTCCAATGATGATGGCATCTTCATCCAGCAGTCTTTGAATAGCCGTTGCATTGTAAATAGCTGTATACCCTTCAAGGATTTTAGATGCAGCAGCAACATGATGTCCGTAATAGCATAAAACATCTTTTATGCCAATAACAACACCGTAGAGCTTTCCCCAGTTTTCTGGGTTCTTATTTTTTGCATCAAGCTGTTTAGCCCTTTCCAGGGCTTCAGCTTCGTATACTTCTACGAAAGCATTGAGGTGGTTATTGCTGTTGATTGCTTCGAGATAAGAAGCTACTACAGTTATGCAGTCAAGTTCTCCGCACAGGAGTTTCTCCCGGAGATCCGATATAGATTGGTGGATATACAATGTAAGGGGAGGGTGTTAGTGAGCAGGCTTGTCTTTTTCCTGCATGCCTTCTTCTATCTCCTTTTTTACATTTGACTTGGCATCATTGAATTCACGGATACCTTTACCAATGCCTCTCATGAATTCAGGTATTTTGCGACCTCCAAACAGGATGAGTACAGCTATTATGATAAAGATCCATTCTGAACCACCAGGCATTGCCAGCAAAAACGTGCTATTGGATAACATATCTGTATTTTTTGATAGATAACAAATTTAATGAATTTTTATCGCAACCGGTAATGATTGGCATAAAAAATCCCGCACGAAGGCGGGATTAACAAACTTATATGGAATAAATTACCTGATTCTTTTTTCTTTAATCCTTGCACTTTTACCACTTCTTTCCCTCAGGAAGAAGAGTTTGGCACGGCGAACCTTACCAGTTTTATTCAAGGTTATTGAGTCAATGTTGGGTGAAGCAACAGGGAAAGTACGTTCTACGCCGATACCATCAGAAACTTTTCTCACTGTAAAGGTAGCCGTTCCACCTTGTCCCTGACGCTTGATTACATCGCCTTTGAAACTCTGGATTCTTTCTTTGTTACCTTCAATGATTTTATAATTAACAGTGATGTTGTCACCAGCTTTGAAGTTAGGGAGGTTGCCGACTTTTGTCAACTGCTCATGTACGAATGCGATAGCCTGATTCATAATCTGTTCGATTTGGGGGGCAAAGGTAATCATTGCCCTTGTTAAAACAAAATCTATTTCAATAAAACCTTTTAAAATGCTTATCTGGCAACATTGACAGTACGCTTTTCACGGATTACAGTTACCCTGATTTGTCCGGGATAGGTCATTTCTGTCTGTATTTTCTGGGCCATTTCAAAACTCAGTTTCTCGCTGTCTCCGTCACTAACCTTGTCTGCTTCCACAATAACCCTCAGCTCTCTACCTGCCTGAATGGCATATGCTTTTTCTACACCGGTATAGGTGAGTGCGAGGTTTTCCAGGTCTTTGATACGCTGGATATATTGTTGCATGATTTCTCTCCTGGCTCCTGGTCTTGCGCCGCTTATGGCATCACATGCCTGGATGATTGGGGAAATGACATATTGCATTTCTGTTTCATCGTGGTGGGCAGCAATTGCATTCACAACGGCAGGATTTTCTCCATATTTCTCAGCCAGTTTACCACCCAATAATGCGTGGCTCAATTCAGTTTCTTCATCCGGAACTTTTCCTATATCGTGTAACAGTCCTGCGCGTTTTGCCAGCTTGGGGTTCATGCCCAGCTCAGCTGCCATGATACCACAAAGGTTGGCCACTTCGCGGCTGTGCATGAGGAGGTTTTGTCCGTATGAGGAGCGGAACCTCATCTTTCCAACAACCCTTACCAGTTCTTTGTGTAGACCATGAATACCCAGTTCAATGATGGTTCTCTCACCAATTTCCATCACCTGCTCTTCCAACATTTTTCTTGTTTTTTCAACCACCTCTTCAATTCTTGCAGGGTGGATTCTTCCATCACTAACCAAGCGTTGTAAAGCAAGGCGGGCAATTTCCCTCCTCAATGGGTCGAAGGATGAAAGAACTATAGCTTCAGGAGTATCATCAACCACAAGGTCAACACCAGTAGCAGCTTCGATGGCCCTGATATTTCTTCCTTCTCTTCCGATGATTTGGCCCTTGATTTCATCACTTTCAAGCTGGAATACCGTAACGGTATTTTCAATGGTCTGCTCTGCAGCGGTACGCTGAATGCTCTGAATGATAATTTTACGGGCTTCCTTATTGGCTTTTTGCCTTGCGTCTTCGATGATTTCCTGCTGCAGGGAAAGTGCCCTGGTTTGCGCTTCCTGCTTCAGGCTTTCAATAAGTTGTGCTTTGGCTTCCTCTGCACTGAGTCCAGCTATTTTTTCCAGTTTCCTGATGTGTTCTTCCTGGTGTTTTTCCAGTTCAGTCCTTTTCTGGTTAACAATCTCAATTTGTCTGTTTAAGTGTTCCTTGATTGTGTCGTTTTCCTTGACTTGCTTTTCAAGGTTCTCCATTTTCTGGTTAATGGATTGTTCCTTTTGTTTGATCCTGTTTTCAGCATCGTTGATTTTTCTGTTTTTTTCCAGAAGTTCCTTGTCGTGATCAGCCTTTAGCTGAACAAACTTTTCCTTGGCTTCAAGCAGGCGTTCTTTTTTGAGGTTTTCTGCCTTGAACTGTGCATCTGTGAGGATGTTTTCTGCCTGCTTTTTAGCTTCTTCTACCTTATTTTTGGTGTCTTTTGCAAAGATGACCTTACCCAGACCAAGACCAGCCAATGCGGCTAGAATCCCGGTGATGATGGGTATAATGAGTTGCGATTCCATGAATGTTTTGTTTTTGCTGTTTCATAATCAATCCCTTCGAAATAAATTTCCTACGGGGGCAATAGTTGTAAAGTTAGCAAAAAATAGGCAATTGGCGACTTCAGAGGCTTACTGTGTCTTCGAGGGCCCTGTCAAGCTGACTTTCAAGTCTTACCAGGCTTAATGTTAATTCCCTGTCATCCAGCGCGGGCGCGGCTGATTGTGTGTCTGTTACATAAGATAATAAAACCATCGCCATATAGTCTTGCATGTCTTTTCCGGCATATTGCGATTTGAATTGCCCAATCTGTTCATTGAGTTTCTTAGCTGTTTTTCTCACAACTTCTTCATCTTCAGCTTTTAGACGAATCCTATAAGTTCTATCACCTACAAGAAGGTTAACGGCGAGTAAATCAGACATCTTTTAAAATTTATTTTGTTTTCCACAACTTATGCACTAAATTGGTCTCCCGTCCCTGTGATATAAAAAAATATCACTATGCAAGCCAGGACAACCACCTTTAGTTTCATTGACAACCTGACGATTGAATTTGAACAGGTTACTACCTCGGTACTTAATTTTGCCCTTCGCAGTGAAGATGGCAAAATTTGTTGTGCTACAGAAAAAAAAATCAAACCAGGCGTTTCTTCTGTCCGTTGGGACGGTCTCAACGACCTGCCCTATGGCGTTTATACCTTGGAGTGCTCACAGGGGGGAAGTGTTGTTGAATTGAAAACTGTTAAGCGTGTCTAGTCGTTTTCACCCAATAGTGCAATACACCTGTCTATTTCCCGGATATAGTCATTGAGTTTTTTAACCAATACACTGTTGTCTGCTTTTGGATTGTTTTCATCTACCTCAGACTTAACCAAAGCCATCTGAAGCATCAGTTGTTCATTTTGTTTTTTTAATGCTTCATTTTCTTTTTTCAGTGTACCGAGTTCTTTTTTTAGTTTTTCAGATTCTTTGCTCTGCACTTTCATCCTCCCTGCAAGGATAGCCGTTTTTTCTTCTATTCTTCTGATATGGTCAATATGTCCAGCCATTTCATTTTCTTATCTCAGCACCATGCTGACTGGTGATTCCCTCGTTTATCTGCTTCATCATTTCATCAACCTCTGTATCTTTCAGGGTTTTTGTGTCATCTTGGAATGTGAAGTTCATGGCAATGGATTGCCTGTCTTTCCCAAGTTTTTCACTGGTGAAGATGTCGAAAATGCTGAAATCCTTGAGGAGTCCGATTTTGAGGTTTTTGATTGTTTTTTCCAGTTGGGCATAGGTCAACTGTTTGTCTGCAACAAATGAAAGGTCTCTTGTAACAGCCGGGAACCTGGGTATCTCTCTGTATTTGATTGCATTGGAAGCTGCTGCCTTAAGCCATAACTGCCAGTTGATGTCTGCATACCATACTGGATTCCTGATATCGAACTTTTTCAGCGTCTCCTGTGATGGTTTTCCAATGGTGAGCACCTTCAATTTTCCTGCATTACCGGTTAAGGCGTATTCGAATCTTTCAACGGTAGTTTCAGTGAATCTGAGGTCAGTTATGCCAGAAAGTTTCGCCAAGCTCTGCAGCACACCCTTCAGGTAAAAAAGGTCTGCCTGGGCTTCAGGACTGTTCCAGGATTTTCCTGAAATTTTTCCTGAGCTGAAAAGGGCGAGGTGGTCTTCTTCAAAATATTTTTCACCACTCTTCAGGTATGTTTTTCCGAATTCAAAAAGCTTCAGGTTGTCGTTTCGGTGGTTGAGGTTCCTGGCCATTGTCTGCAAACCCGTTTCGAGCATGGTTAGCCTGAGCGTATCCAGTTCTGAACTCAGGTTGTTCAACATCCTGACAGACTTTTCCAGTTCTGCAGCAGTATAATGGGCACTGTGAGTGATAGAGTTGTTCAGCATTTCGTTGAATCCAAGTCCTGCCAATGCCCCAGACAACTTTTCCCGCATTGGATAATCCGGGTTTCCGGATGAAACTGCCGGAGATATGGTTATGCTTTGTGGTATTGCAATGTTATCAAAGCCGTCAATCCGCATAATTTCCTCTACAAGGTCTGCAGGTATGCCCACATCGGTTTTGTGGGAAGGCGTAAGCACTGTGATGGCATTGTCGTCTGATGCTGTTATTGCAAAGCCCATACCGCTGAGGATACCAACGATGGTTTCTTGCGGATACACCTTTCCACTCATTTTTTGCACATAATCGAACCGGAGCCTGATGCTTGCCTGCTCTTTGGCAGCAGGATAAATATCTGCCGGATCGGTATTGATGTTTCCACCAGCCAGGTCAACAATCAGGGATGCGGCCTGTTTGAGCACATTGAGTGTATTGCCAATGTCAACACTTTTTTCAAAATGCATGGCTGCATCCGTTCTGAGTTGATGTCTGAATGAACTTTTTCTGATATTTATGGGGTTAAACCAGGCACTCTCCAGAAAAATGCGGGATGTTGTTGAAGTCACGCCCGATTCATTACCGCCAAATACGCCCCCCATACACATGGGATTGTCATTGCCATCGCAAATCATCAGGTCCGTGGCATCGAGCTTTCTTTGTTTATCATCAAGGCCAGTGAAAAGGGTGCCTGCAGACAGGTTTTTGATCCTCACCTCATTTCCTTGAATTTTATCCGCATCAAAGGCATGCAAAGGCTGTCCGGTATCATGCAGGATATAATTGGTGATATCTACTATGTTGTTGATGGATCTTTGTCCGATTGCCTTCAGCCTTTGCTGCAGCCACAGCGGTGATTCCTGAACGGTGATACCCTCGATCAGGATACCGGTATAACGCAGACAGTCTGACTGGTTTTCAATGCTTATTGCAACAGGACAGGAATTTCCAGTAACAGGAATCGTTGTTTTATTTTTTATTTCCGGTTGAATACCGAGTCCTTCATGGTGGTTAAGCCAAGAACAGATATCTCTGGCTACGCCCAGATGGCTCATCGCATCACTCCGGTTTGGTGTTAGTCCGATTTCAATAACATAATCCGTATAAGGTCTAAAAATATCAGCCACTGCCTGGGGTACCTTTGTTTCTGCAGGCAGCACTTTAATACCGCTGTGGTCACTTCCCATGCCTATTTCATCATCCGCACAAATCATCCCCATACTTTCTACTCCCCTGATCTTAGCTGCACGCATGGTAAGCGGTTCTCCGGATGCAGGATATATTGTTGTGCCCACTGGTGCTACAATCACTTTTTGTCCAACTGCCACATTGGGAGCTCCACAAACAATCTGAAGGGGGGCGTCGCCACCAATATTAACTGTAGTAACAGACAGCCTGTCTGCATTGGGGTGCTTTTCAACAGTAAGCACTTCACCTGTAACCAGTCCTGCCAGTCCACCTTTTATTTCTTCAAACTGTTCATAGCCTTCAACCTCCAGTCCGATGGAGTTGAGTATCAAAGACAGCTTGTCATGCGGGAGTGGCTGTGTGAAATAATCCATCAGCCAGTTGTATGAGATTGTCATAAATGCAAAGATAATATAATAGGGGTAAGGGACAAGGGTGAAACAGCTGGGCATGAGTGGATAACTTTGTGGGTAACCTGTTAGTAGGTGATGATAGTCTGTGGATATGGAGTGGATAGCCTGTGCGCATTAATGTTTTTCTAAAAATGTCAAGCCCTCATGCTTTGGTGGTATATTCGCAGACCGGATAGGTTTTTTTCAATTTTTTAAAGCGGAACAATGGAGTCGACTAACCTTAACAGGGACAAAAGAGGGAGGCGGAAGGGTAATACAGAGTTCAATGCCCTTGCTTATGGTAAGATTCCGCCACAATCGCGGGAACTGGAGGAAGCGGTGCTGGGCGCTGTTATGCTGGAGCGTGCTGCATTTGATACCGTGATCAATATCTTGAAACCGGAGTGTTTTTATGTTGAAGCACATCAGCATATTTTCAAAGCAATTGTGCGATTGAATGCAGACAGCAAGCCTATTGATCTCCTGACAGTTGTGGAAGAACTGAAGGGTATGGAGATGCTGGAAGCAGTTGGAGGCCCGTACTACATTTCGAAACTTACCAATGCAGTTGTATCTGCTGCCAATGTTGAAGCACACTCCCGAATTGTTCAGGAGAAGTTTATTCAGCGTGAACTTATTCGCATCAGCAGTGAAATCATCACTGAAGCTTATGATGACTCTACGGATGTATTTGAGCTGCTAGATAGTGCAGAGCAAAAACTTTTTGAGATTGCCAACGACCAGCTTAAAAAAGAATTCGATACGCTTGAAAAGAGCGTGATGGAAACGTTGAATCGGATCGATGAAATGCGCGCTCGGAATGAAGACATCACTGGTGTGCCCTCAGGTTTTCCAACACTGGACAAAACAACCTATGGCTGGCAGAAATCTGACCTGATCATCCTGGCTGCTCGTCCTTCAGTGGGTAAAACAGCCTTTGCCCTTAACCTGGCCCGAAATGCAGCCATGCATCCAACCAAACCGACGCCTGTTGCAGTTTTCAGCCTCGAGATGAGCTCCAGTCAGCTTGTTCAGCGTATTCTATCTGCTGAGAGTGAGATCTGGCTTGAAAAGATTTCAAGGGGACGCATGGAAGACCATGAGATGAAGCAACTCTACAAGAAGGGGATTGAGCCACTTGCCAATGCCAAAATGTTCATCGATGATTCTGCTGCACTCAACATTTTTGAATTGCGAGCTAAGTGTCGCCGGTTGAAAAGCATTCACAATGTTGGACTGATCATCATAGATTACCTGCAGCTGATGAGCGGTTCAAGTGATAACAGGAACTCTAACAGGGAGCAGGAGATCAGCACGATTTCCCGAAACCTGAAACAGCTGGCCAAGGAGTTACAAGTACCGATCATTGCCTTGAGTCAGCTGAGTCGTGAAGTTGAAAAAAGAAAAGACTCACAGAAAGTGCCTCAGTTGTCTGACCTGCGTGAATCGGGTGCAATTGAACAGGATGCTGACATGGTGATGTTTCTTTACAGGCCTGATTATTATGATATTACCACCAATGACATGGGTGAAGACACAAAGGGTGATGTTTATGTGAAGATTGCCAAGCACAGAAATGGTTCTCTGGAGAATATCAAACTGAAAGCAAAACTCTATATTCAGAAATTCGAAGAACATGAAAGCCTTGATCCATTCGGAAGGCCGGGTGAGGGTGGATTCCCGGATGGTGGAAGCTGGAAGCCGGTAAGTGATGACGGTGGGGCTAAGCTTTACATCCAGAAAGGAAGCAGGATGAACGATGGTTCTTCTCAGGATATGGAAGACACACCATTTTAAAATCTGTTAGCGCATTGCCATGAGTGAACTGCCTTTGTTTTTTTATGCCGGTTTGCAGGCTGGATCAGGAGAAATACAACTTGATGAGGAAACGCGCAGGCATGTAGTTACCGTACTCCGCATGCAACCCGGTGAGGAGATTGAACTTACAGACGGACAGGGAAATTCATGCACTGCACGTATTTCTCTGGCTGATAAGAAAAAATTACTGATTGCGCCAGGAGCATTCATCAAGCATCCCCCAGTTGAGAGAACCCTTTGGCTTGGCGTTTCCCTTTTAAAAAATGCATCGAGGTTTGAGTGGATGCTTGAAAAGGTTACAGAAATTGGGATCACACATATTATTCCCTTGCTTACAGAACGCACTGCCAGGCAGCATTTTCGCCAGGAACGGATGCAGCAGATTGTTGTGAGTGCTTGTTTGCAATCAAGGCAATATCATTTTCCCCAGCTTCTTTCCCCAAGTTCCCTCGATCAGTTCCGGCAAACAGCATTGCCCGCTTCCAGGTATATCGCGCACTGTATGCATGGGGAGAAGTCCCTTTTACCTGGAACAGATCAGGATGCTGTATTGCTGATTGGTCCGGAAGGTGATTTTACGGCAACTGAATTGAATCAGGCGGTTGCAGCAGGTTTCAGGCCTGTATCACTGGGGCAGTCTAGGCTGCGTACAGAAACAGCTGGTATTGTTGGTGCAGTTTTACTTCGGGGGAACACCCTGTAGTCAGTCTTTTTGTGCCAATGGCTCATGTAGTTTAACGGGTTTGGACTTTTTCCTGATCCGCATGTTGAGCATTTCCACACCAAATGAAAAGGCCATCGCAAAATAAATATATCCTTTATCGATATGACTGCCATGTACAGGTTGCAGTCCTTCAAAGAAAAGGCTGAAGCCGATCATAAGTAAAAATGCAAGTGCCAGCATTTTCAGCGTTGGATGTTGGTGTATGAAACCGGAAATTTTTTCTGAGAAGAAAAACATGATAACCATGGCAATGACTACTGCTACAATCATGATTTCTACATGATTGGCCATTCCCACAGCGGTAATGATGCTGTCGAATGAAAAAATCATGTCTATCAAGATGATTTGAGCCATGATACTGAAGAATGATGCCTGTTGCTTTGTTCCATCCTGAACATGACCGGCGTCTCCTTCAAGTTTAACATGTATTTCCTTAACCGTTTTATACAAAAGGAATAAGCCGCCGGCAAACAGGATCAGGTTCCTTAAATTGAAAGCATAGTGTGTACCAGTTACATTTATGCCAAACAGTTCTTTGTTGCCATTTTCCACAAGCCATCCCAGTGCCATCAACAATAAAACCCGAGTTGTGATGCCCAAGAACATCCACAACCGCCTGGACAGTAATTTTTGTTCTTCTTTCAGTCTGCCCATCAGTATGGAAACAAAAATCACATTGTCGATTCCAAGTACAATTTCAAGCAGGGCCAATGTTACCAGGCTTATGAGTGAGTCTATAGTTAATAATTCAGTCATTGTTTATGCTTTTGATTGTTATGCTTTTTGCGTAAGTAAGGTTTTACAAATCTTTTTAACAATGCCGGGTCCTTCATAGATGAAGCCAGTCCACACCTGAATCAGTTGAGCACCCAGGTTTATTTTTTTCAATGCATCGCTTCCGGTAAAGATACCGCCGCTTGCAATCAAAGGGATACGATGTTCTGTTAAGGTGGCTATTTCACCGAGAACCTTGTCTGCATTGTCTTTCAGCGGTTTGCCACTGAGGCCGCCCATGCCAATTTGCTCAGCCAAGTTGGTTGATTGGGTAGAAAGGTTATCTCTCGAAATGGTTGTATTGCTGGTTACTATGCCATCAAGTTGTATTGTTGTTGCCAGGTCTGCAATATCCTGCAGTTGACCTGATGTGAGATCGGGTGCAATTTTCAGAAGGATTGGTTTTGGATTTGGTCTCTGCTTGTTGTTTACCTGAAGTCTGACGAGGATTTCCTGCAGTGCATCTTTGTCTTGTAATGCCCGCAATCCGGGTGTATTGGGTGAGCTCACATTTACCACAAAATAATCAACAACATCAAACAGGCTGTTGAAGCAGATTTCATAATCTTTCCAGGCTTCTTCGTTGGGTGTATGCTTGTTTTTGCCAATATTTCCCCCAATGATGAACTGCCCATTGCCAGCGCAGGATGCCATGTTTGTTGCACGCCAGTGTGCCAGTCTTTTCCTTACCGCTTCCACGCCATCGTTGTTAAATCCCATTCTGTTGATAAGGGCCTGATCTGCTGGTAGTCTGAAGAGCCGGGGTTTGGGATTGCCTTCCTGTGGCAGTGGCGTTACTGTTCCGATTTCCACAAAACCGAATCCCAGGGTTTTTAACTCCCTCAGGTACCGCGCATTCTTATCGAATCCTGCTCCCAGTCCAACAGCATTCCGAAACTTCAATCCTCCGAAATCTTTTACAAGAAAGTCGCCGGCGGGTGTATACAATCGCTCTAGCAATTTCCGCAAGGGTTCTATGTTACAGGCTGTTTTAAGCAGGTTCATTGAAAGGTAATGCGCTTGTTCTGCTTCCAACCTGAAAAGGATATTCCGGATTAGTTTATACATGGCTGCAAAGTTAAGCGGTCTGGACTTTCGGCGGAATCAATTTATAGATTACAGGGGTAACAATTCTTGAAAGGAGCGTGGAGCTGATCAGGCCACCAATCATCACAATGGCGAGTGGTGAAATAAGTGGGTTTGTTGAAATGGCGATAGGCATTAATCCACCAATAGCAGTGAGTGTAGTCAGAATGATGGGCAGAAACCGCACTTCACCAGCTTCCCGGATTGCTTCATCCAGTCCCTTTCCTTCCATCCGCAACTGGTTGGTAAAGTCTACCAGCAGGATGGTATTTTTCACTTCTATACCAGCAAGAGCTATGATGCCGATTGTGGCAACAAATGACAAGGAGTTTCCGGTTAGCAGCAATGCCAGTACTGCACCAACAATACCGAGTGGAATCACAGAGAGTACAATCAGGGTGCTTTTAAATGTTCTGAACTCAAGCACGAGCACCGCAATGAAAAAGAAGACGGTGATGATGATGATCTTTCCAAATCCTCCGAAAGATTCATTCCTGCTTTCGAATTCACCACCCATCTGGTATCTGTAACCTGGAGGTAGTTTCATTTTGTTCATGGCTGCATTAACGGTATTGATCAGTTCCCCGTTCAATACACCTTCTCCTGCAAAAGACGAGATTGAAACTGTTCTGGTTTTGTTGATGTGGTTGATATGCAAGGATGACGTTTCGAACTGCAGTGTTGCCACTTCAGAAAGGGGGTAGGATCTTCCGGAAAAGCTGTTCACGTAGAGTGTTTTCAAAGTTTGAATGCCTGGTGTACCTGCCTGTGGTCTTTTGAGCATGATAGTGAAGTCGTTGGCATTGTCATCTGTAAGTTTGCCTATTTCCAATCCAGCTACAGCCAGCCTTACGGCTTTATCGATGTTTACTGTTGGGATACCCAACATGCTGGCTTTTTCGCGGTTAATCCTGACGCGAATATCTGATTTTAGGTTTTTGATGGGGTTGCTAACGTAAATGGTACCTTCTGTTTTGTTAAGCATGTTTTCAACAGTCATGGCCAGGTTTCTGAGGGTGTCAAGGTTCTCGCCAAGGAGCCGAACTTCAACTGGTGCAATCACTGGCGGACCTTGTTCAAAGTTTTTAACTTCTATTTCAGCACCTGCATAAGGGGTCCATTTTTTTCTCAGAGTTTCTATAATTGCCAGTTTTCTGGAGGAGGAAGTGTGTTCATCCATCTGCACAAAAAGCTGGGCATAATCAGCCTGTTCATTTTTAGGGATCACATTGTAATAAATTCTGGGATTCCCCTTTCCTACATTGGCTGAAACAAACGTTATTTCAGGTACGGATTTTAATTCCTTTTCAATCAGCCTAGTTATGGAATCTGTGTATCCAATACTGGATTGAAGCGGACTGAGTATATTCACAACAAACTGTGGTTTTTCTGATGCCGGGAACAGACTGAAACCCAGAACTGGTATGAGTTGTAGTGATCCGATGAAAACCATGGCTGCCAGTACAACAGTGAGAATGGGTTTCTTCAGGGCTTTTTCAAGGATGGGTGCATAACTCTTATTTATGCCTTTTTTGAAGGCCCTCAGTAACGCGTTGCCCTCTGTATGGCCATGGTGACTTTTTAATATTCTGCTCGAGAGAAAGGGCACCACGGTGAGAGATACAATGAGCGAAGCCAGGATGGAAAAAATCACTGCGAGCGGCAAACTGCGGATGAACTCACCTGATGCTTCCGGTAAAAACACCAGTGGCATAAACGCGATGATAAGGGTAACCGTACAGCCCAACACGGCTAGTCCGATCTGGCTGGTTGCTTTCAGCGTGGCTTCGGTTCTGGAATAACCATCCCTGAGCCAGCGTTCAATATTTTCCACAACAACGATACTGTCGTCAACAAGTAATCCCAGTGCTACTACAAATCCTACAATACTTAACTGATTGAGGTTGTATCCAAACATGTTTAGGAAGACAATACCAATGGCCAGGGAGAGGGGTATTGAAACCATTACTACTGAGGCGGCCCTGAGCCCCAGTGGGAGTAAGGTTATCATTACAAGCAGGATGGCTATCAGAAAATCCTTACCTAGTCCTGCCAACCTGTTGTTGACATTTACGGCCTGGTCGAAATTGACCACCATGTCAATATTGGCGGGCAACGATTTTTTGAAATTTTCCAGTGCAGGAAGGTATTCTTTCTGGGTTTTTGATATGTTTTCACCTGATTTCTGAGCTGCAGTAACAAATACAGCCCGGTGACCATTCAGGCGGGTGATGTGTTTGCGTTCTGCAAATTCAAAGTGGATATTGGCAATATCCTGGAGGAGTACATTCTTGCCCTGGTAGCTGAATACAATCGTTTTGCTTATTTCGTCAATATCTTCAATGTTACCGCTTGTTTTGATGTTGTAGGATCTGTTGTTTGCAGTAATGCTGCCTCCAGGAATATTGGCTATTTCGCTTTGCAGCGCACGAAT
>JBDLUZ010000017.1:0-16035 GCA_039805045.1 Bacteroidota bacterium
CAATAGTCTTGCCCCTGATAGTGTGAATGAAATTTTCGATGCCCTCCATTACCTGAGATTATTCACTGGAAAAGCCTATTTCAGGCAAGCAGGTAAATCCATTCCAGCTGATGAAAAATGTATTCAGCAGGGGGAAGAACTGCTGGGTTCTGGAGATTCAATGGTTGATGGACTGGAAGTGCTTGCTGATGGATTTGAAAACAGTAAGCGAAAGGTGGTGGTTCTAAAAGTTCGGAAAGCATATGAAGCCTATAAAGAAATGGTCAGGTATTATGCCATGGGCCATCTCGTTAACAGGTTGTCTGATGAGCAAGATGCACTTTCGTTGGAGACGATCAATGGTTGGTTAGCTAAATCCAAGCGTGATGAATGGGTAAACCTGGGTGGACAACTCATACCTGCTACCCGTTTTCAAGACCTGCTTCAAAAAGTAAGAAAGGGAAAGATTTCAAGCTGGGATAATCTTCACCAGCAGTATGCACAAGCTGCAATTGATTTTGATGACTTTGTATTGTTTCATGCCATTGCCAGTTTACTTGAGATAAACAACCTGAAGAAAAAAGATATCTTATCAGACCGAATGCTTGGTTTCCTTCAAGAATTTGTGGCAATCAATGAAAAAGTTTACAAAGGCATTGTCCAGTCAAGAAAAAAAGACATGACCAATCCATTCCGGAAAATGGTATACGACAATGATGCAGAGCAGGAGGCAGTAGTTGGGAAGTTGAATGACAATGCATTCATTCGTTTAAAGGATCAAGAGAGAAAAGCTTTAAAAAGAAGCGTTCAGCAGCTTACTGAACGCTTCTCTACATTGTTTAAAGCCTGAAAAAGATTTTTTTACGGAAAAGAAAAAGGCAAAGTCCCCATTCCAATAAGAATATGGTTAGACTACCCAAAACACTTACAATCAGTTCAGGCATTATGCCTGAAAAAATTCCGCTTACAATGGCATTGATATAACCATTGAACCAGCGTGCACCAACAATTTCAAAAAACAGGTAAATGAAAATAGAGTTCATCCCAATAACCAGGAAAAAAGAAAGGCTGTTTTTTCTTCCCTTTATATCAATCAGGTAGTAACAGGTTGCCATTAACAGCAAGCACCAACCGAGTGAACTTATGGTAAATGATGTAGTGGCAATTTTTTTTATGATTGGTGTGATGCTTAACCAATCCAAACCATATCCCAGCAACAGACTACCTAGCCCCCAGTATCCGAGGGTTCTTATTTTGCTTTGAGATGGATCCATCAGCATTTTCCCCACCAGCGCCCCTGCGATGGTATGGACTGCTGTAGGGAGGCAGTTGATGGCTACCCATCCTCCTTTGTTTATTTTGTTCATCAGGAGCATGTCAACGTAGTTTCCAAAATTTTGTTGGTCTGTAAAAGGCTGGTCGAAACCGGGTACCCCTGTATACCGGTATAAGAATTCTGTTAGCAGAAGGATGCCGGCACAGAAAAGAATTTGTTGAAGGGATCCCCACTCAAAAATAAAGTAAGCTACCAGGATCGTGAAGGAGAGTTGTGTGAGCACGTTCCAGAGCTCAAATGACAATCCTTTTTTTCTGACCGCATAATTCAAAACACCCCAAAAGAAAAGCCAGCCGCAGCGCTTCAGTATTTTTATTGTCCTGTCTGTTTGGGATACCCCCCGTGATTTCATGCCGGCAACGGAATAAGCCATGGCAGTGCCCGCCATGAACATGAAAGCTGGTTGTATCAGGTCCCAGAAACGAAGACCATTCCAGGGGTGATGATGAAATTGTTCCATGATGTGTTCGGCCGCTAAGCCTTTTGAAGCATCATAGAGTGAATCATACAATCCGGCTGCCTCAAGTGCCAGTAGAACCATGATCAGGCCACGCATGAAATCCAGAGAAGTCAGCCTTTGCAAAGGAGTTACAGGGGTAGAAACAGTTGTCATGTTAGTTGTTTTTCCAGTATTGTTCAAGCATTTTAATAAAATAGCCACCAACAACACTTCTGGCCTGGAATCCTACTTGCTTGCCGTCTGTGGTTTCGTGCCAGTCGCTAAGTGGAACCCTTGAAGTTGAATTGCTCATAAAGTGGTGAATGGGTTTGATCAGTTCTTTGAAGTCAGCTTCTTTACTTGCGAGGGTGGCACTCCAGATAACCCAGTCGCTTTTGGTATAGGTTCGTCTGCTGTCTAATGGCAGACCAAAGCTGTTTTGTTTTTTTAAATAATAGCTTATTTCCTTCTCGTATACTACTTGTGGAAACAAATTGAGGTTAAGCAGCTTGTCCCACACCAGATTGTATTTCTGGCTCCATGTCCCTTTGTTGCCAAATGTCAATGCATAATGATCTCCATCATCTGCCATCTCCATCCATTTTTGTGCATAATTCAATGCTGTTTTTTTCATGTTTGCTGCTTCAGTTTTGAACCCAAGTGCATCAGCCATCTGGGCGTAGGCGCCAATGCCTGTAATGGCTTTCATAGAAAGGTTGATATTTCTGGCTAACCTGCCCGCGAAATCATCCGTACAAAGTTGGTTGACAGGATCAAAGCCATCACGGACCAGAAAATTAACCCATTGTGTGATGACAGGCCAGTGTGCTTTTGCAAAACTGAAATCTTTATCTGCTTTACATATTGCAGCAATTAAAAGGATCATATTTCCGGCCTCTTCAACGGGCATGTCCTCCGGATAAGTTTGTCCGTTTGCAAGTGGGTAAGTGCCAAGGTCATGTGCAGGGAATGGTTTTGTCCATTTTCCACTTTCACTGTAAACAATCAGGGGTTCCACCATCCCTTTCAGTAATGCCGGATTATAGCGTAACGTAAGCGGAGCAGAAGGGTATGTTACATCAACAGTCCATATTGAGCCATTGCTGAAGTTCTCTTTCTGTGGAAAAAGGATTTCGTTGTTTTCTCCCCTGACCAGTTTGTGGGCGGCAAGTGATTGTCTGTATGCTGCAACACAGAGTTCGGCATATTCTTTTCCACCAGCCTTAAATGCCTCCTCATAAAGTGCCTTGTCAAACTGCTCACATTTTACGCGAATATTTTCTTGTTCAGCAGCAGCTGCTTTCAAAAGATTATCCATGCTGCCATGAATTTTTTTCCACCAGGGGTCCAGGTTTTTCCCAAAATACTGAATGGATTTGATGTCATCGTAGGCAAGCATCAGGGTAGCCCTTGGGCTCCATGTTTTTTGGGCTTCAAGTTTGTAGTATCCAGACATGAAATCTGCTTTGTCATTTCCAAATGCGCTTAACTCCCCGGTTGAAGCATATCTCAGGATAGCTGAAGTATTGGTTGGGGATACATGGAATTTATTATCAGCACTGGCTAGATATGCATAACCCCAGTCGATTCGAACATCGTCTCCTTTTTTGCCTAATATCGCTTGGTTCGGTATTCCGGCTTTGACTACGGTGTTTTCTTTCGGGTTTATGTTGGAGATGTTAACCTGTTGGTTTTTATTGTTGGCTGAAATTTGTGTATGCACATTAAAGTCTATGGCTACATCATGTTTTTTATCATCGAGGCTTCTTGCTGTGAAGCTGATATAACTTAAAGGTCTTGACAGCAGATCAAGGTCTGTTGCCAGCAGGGGCGACAAAAAATCCAATGCAATTTCAACAGGTCCGCAGGCAAACCTGTATTGTGTTTGGGTTGCAGTTACATTGACCGATAGTTGTTTTGCCAGTTCAATTTTTTGTGGAATTGCCTGTTTACCTAATCCTGCATCAAGCCATGCGTTTCCCTTTGGATTGGTACAGTGTATGGCAATCAGGTTATTTTCTTTTTGCAGTGATTGTCTTATTGCATCAGACAGGGGATATTCCTTGATCTCTTTTAGGTGACAGTTTGCACAGGCATAGGCGGGGAAGCCGTTGATGTAAACTTCAACATCATCATCGTGCCTGAGTAAAAGCATGAGCTGGTCTATATTGAGCTCATTGAGGTTGAATGTTCTTCGCATCCAGATTTCCTTACTGTTCCAGGGAGTTTGGAAATCATCATCCCATCCTTTTCCAAAAGGCAGTTTACCTGTTTTCCAAGCGGCTGAAGTAAAGTCCTGCTTCATCCAGTTTTCATCAGGTTTTGTTTCCGTATACATGCAATCTGCCGGTACTGTTTCACCCGGGGTTAAAATGGTTGTAGTTGGCATCTGCAGTTTTCCCAAGATCTGAAAAGTTTGGCCATCTATCCTGGCTAGTCCAATCAGCGAATGCTCTGAGCCAGTCCAATGCCGGGTTGTTCCTTCATTCAATTTGTCATTGAAAGACCAGATGCTGAAATAGGGATCATGGGTGATAAGCGGATAAGCAGGCATCCTGGATACCTGTGCGTTTCCGTTAAGGCAAAAAAATATAAGCAACAGGTTGCAGATACACTTGTTCATATGGTTGTTTAAGGGATACTGAAGTTAAGCTTTCACAATGAAAAAAAAAGCTCAGAAACACAATCTGAATTACTTTTGGGGAATGAATACCCTTGTTTGTCAGACTCCCGGTCACTTTGAGTACACCCAAACATCACTGCCAGAAGTCAAGCCAGGATTTTCTCTTGTAAGGGTTCGCCAGGTTGGGGTTTGTGGCACTGATTTGCATGCATTTGACGGCACTCAGCCTTTCTTTACTTATCCCCGTATACTTGGACATGAAATTGCAGCTGAGTATGTAGCGGGCGATGCAGACGGTTTCACTGCAGGCGACCGGCTGACGGTCATACCTTATTATCATTGTGGAACCTGTATTGCTTGCAGGCAGGGTAAGACCAACTGCTGCGCATCTCTGAAAGTCACAGGCGTGCATGTTGATGGAGGTATGACGAGTCATCTTTTAGTGCCAAGTTATACGCTTGTGCATGGGGGAGGGTTGAATGACGATCAACTTGCGCTTGTGGAGCCCCTTGCAATCGGGGCACATGCTGTTGAAAGGTCTGGCATGCGATCTGGCGACTGGGTTCTTATCGTTGGAGCTGGTCCCATTGGATTGGGGTTAATACAATTTGCGCGCCTGAAAGGCGCGCAAATAATTGTCATGGACACACAAGAGCACCGGCTGGATTTCTGCAGCAAGCACCTGCATGTTGAACACCGGATCAATCCGGCAAAAGTTGATGCACATGAAGCAATGTGCAATATCACGCATGGAGAAATGCCTGCTGTTGTGATCGATGCCACCGGCAACCTCAACGCTATCAATCAGGCTTTCAGGTTCATGTCTCATGCGGGTGTATATGTTTTGGTTGGTTTACAACTTGGTGAGATTGCATTCAGCCACCCTGAATTTCACAAGCGGGAAGCTACTTTGATGAGCAGCAGAAATGCCACGCGTGAAGATTTCAATAGGGTGATGCAGGCAATCCAGCTGGGTCAGATCAATCCACTTCCAATGATAACCCATCGGCTTTCTTTTGGATTGGCTGCAGAACGTTTTCGTCTTTTGGTGCAGCCTGATCAAAAAGTAGTAAAGGCGATGATCCATCTCTTGTAAAAAAATGGCATGAAAGATAAAGCGGAACAACTTATTCACTTGAAATTGATTGCTGTAGCCATTATGTGGGGTGGTACTTTTATTGCCACTAAAATGGCTTCAGCAGTATTCGGAACATTCACCGGGGCCGCTTTGCGTTATGTTTTTGCACTGGTGCTCATGATTCCAATGCTTTATTTGCAAAACAGACAGGCGTTTCGCATCAACAGAAAGCAATTTGTTCAACTGCTTATTCTTGGGTTCTCTGGTATTTTTGCATACAGTTTTTTCTTCTTTACAGGATTGAAACACGTGAAAGCAAGCCACGGAGCCTTGATCGTGGCATTGAATCCGGTGATGGTGATGGTGTTGTCTGCTGCAATAAACAAGGAGCGAATTCGGCCAATGAGACTTGTGGGCATTTTGCTTTCGCTGAGCGGAACAGCCCTTGTGATTTCAAGGGGTAACCCTGCAGATCTGTTTACCATGTTTGGCTGGGGTGATGCGCTGATGCTGGGTTGTCCGGTTTCCTGGGCTGTATATACTTATTTTGCTAAAGATGCTTTGAAGTTATCTACACCGTTGCAAGCCTCAACTTGGGCCATTATTCTGGGTCTGACACTTATTTCATTGTTTATTCCTTCTGAAACATATCCGTCAGAGGTCAGCTTGGATATCTGGCTGGCCCTTGCTTACCTCGGCATATGTGGTTCCTTTCTGGGTTTTGTTTGGTATTACCAGGGCATCAGTAAGATTGGCCCTGTCAGAACCGCCGCTTACAACAACCTTATCCCCGTTTTTGCCATGTTACTTTCCGTAATTATTCTTGGAGAATCAATTGAGTTGCATACGATCTATGGTTCCTTGCTGGTTATCGGAGGTGTTTATCTTGTTAACCGTTACTGATTGCTGATTCGTCCCGGATATTGCTGCAATGCAACCTCAAGGCAATCCATTGCTTGCGTGATATCTTCATTGTTGATTACATAAGCCAGCCTGACTTCCTGTTTACCCAATCCTGGTGTTGCATAAAATCCGCTTGCAGGAGCCAGCATGATGGTCTGGTTGTTAAATGAAAATGATTCAAGCAGCCACTGACAAAAGAGATCGGCGTCGTCAACGGGTAGCTTGGCCATGGCATAGAATGCGCCACCAGGGTTTGGACAAAACACTCCCGGTATGGCATTGAGTCTTGCTACCAGCAGGTCACGCCTGGAGAGGTAAGCAGCCTTGGGGGCATCAAAATAATTATCTGGCAGGTCAAGAGCTGCTTCGCCCAGGATTTGAGCCAGTCCTGGCGGACTAAGCCTGGCTTGTGCGAATTTCATGGCTGCATCAAAAATTGATTTGTTTCTTGTGACGAATGCACCAATTCGGGCACCACAAGCTGCATAGCGTTTTGAAATCGTATCCATCAGGATAACGTGTTCCGGGATTTTTTTTAGCTGCATAGCACTGTAACAGGCAGTGCCATAGCTGAACTCCCTGTAAGCTTCGTCTGAAAAAAGGAATAAATTGTGCCTGAGGCAAATATCTTCCAGTTTTTCCAGTTCCTCCCTGCTGTATACGTACCCTGTTGGATTATTGGGGTTGCATATCAGGATGGCTTTTGTTTTGGCGGTAATTACTGCTTCAAATTGTTCCACTGGAGGCAGTTCAAATCCTTTTTCAATATTGGAAGTTACCGGAACTACCGTTACACCTGCCATCACTGCAAAACCATTGTAGTTGGCATAGAAGGGTTCAGGTATGATGATTTCATCTCCGGGGTCAAGACAGGCCATGAATGCAAATACAATGGCTTCGCTGCCACCTGCTGTAATCATGATGTTTCCTGCCTCAACTTCAATGTTGTTTTTTGCATAATAGTGTACGAGTTTTTCTCGGTAGCTGAGATTTCCTGCGCTGTGACTATAGGCTAGAACACTTATGGATGTATTTTTTACAGCATCCAGAGCTGCTGAAGGTGTTTCTATATCGGGTTGACCAATATTGAGGTGATGTACTGTAATGCCTCTTTTTTTTGCATCATCTGCAAATGGGACCAATTTTCTGATTGGGGAAGCAGGCATCAGCCCACCCCTTTGCGAAGGTTTTAACATACTGCAAAGTTAGCTAAATTGGTAGCATCCAAAACAATATGTAATTTCGGAAAGCGTTAAATGATTGACATGAAGCTGAACAGGATTATACAGATTGTATTTATTTTTTTACCGGGTGTTATCTTGGCCCAGGCTCAAACCCAATATCAGCAAATTGGCATACTCGAAGCGCGAAAATCAGTTTTCGATTTTGGAAGTATCCCACAGGGTAGGCCGGTTTTTCATCTGTTTATGCTAGAGAATCCTTCTTTAAAACCTGTTTTGATAGACAATGTTCAGGCTTCTTGTGGATGTACAACGCCTGAGTGGTCTAGGGAGCCAGTGTCTCCCGGAGGCAAGTCTGAGGTGAAAGTTGGGTTTAATGCAGCCGCAGAAGGTCCTTTTGAAAAGACAATTCAGGTCTTTTATGCCGGAGGTCAGCAAATAGTGCTCACCATTAAAGGCAATGTCTGGAAAACACCTGATCAGCCTGCGCCTCCTAACAAGATAGTTTCATCATTAAAAACTGTCAGGCTCAAATGAATGCAGTTCATCTTAACTTTATATAAATAACCTAAATACATAAAATATGAAAAAGTTAATGTTAAGCCTTATCGTATCCGTTATAGCCCTTGCGGGTTTTGCACAAACAGGTGCCAAAAAAGCAGAGGATGTGGTTAAGTTCAAAGAAGTTCGCCACAATTTCGGTAAAATAAAACAAGGTGTTCCTGTTACTTATGATTTTGAATTTCTTAATGTAGGTAACGAGCCCGTGATTATTGAAACAGCAACAGCATCCTGTGGTTGTACGACTCCTACCTGGCCTCAGCAGCCGGTTATGAAAACCAAGGGAGATAAGATTAAAGCAGGATTCAATGCAGCAGCACCTGGTGCTTTCGAGAAGACTGTTTTTGTGAAAATAAAGGGAGTTGACGTGCCCTATGAGTTGAAAATTGCTGGAGAAGTTCTGGCCCCAGCTGATTATGATAAGCAGATAAAGAAATAAATATTGTCTAGATTTGCAGACATGGATGTATTGCCTACTTCTGAAACCCAGTCAGCTGAAGCGTTGTCTTTCGAAGCATTCCGGAAGACCGTAATTGATGACTACAGAATGGTTTGTGAGAGCAGGCAGGCCAGCCTGATGGGGCGCAAGGAGGTGTTAACAGGGAAGGCAAAATTTGGCATCTTTGGTGATGGGAAGGAAGTTCCACAGGTGGCTATGGCTAAGTTTTTTAAGCCGGGTGACCATTATGCGGGATATTACAGGGATCAGACCCTTGCTTTTGCCATTGGAGCGGCAACCATAAATGAGTTTTTCTCACAGCTTTATGCTGATCCAGATCCAGCACACGATCCCCATAGTGCCGGCCGGAACATGAATAGCCATTTTTGTACCCCATTCCTGGATGAAAAAGGGGAATTTCTGGACCTCTCCAACCGTAAAAACATGGCTGCCGGTATGGCGCCAACAGCAGGACACATGCCCAAGGCGCTGGGTCTTGCCTATGCTTCAAAGGTTTTTCGCAATGTTCCGTCTCTTCATGATCTCACCAGTTTTTCACGCAAAGGCAATGAGGTTTGTTTTTGTACGATAGGTGATGCGTCTACCAGTGAGGGGCATTTTTGGGAAACCATGAATGCAGCTGCTGTTTCCCAGGTTCCTCTTGTTGTTTTTGTTTGGGATGATGGCTATGGTATTTCAGTACCAAAAGAAATACAAACAGTTAAAGCCTCTATTTCTGAAGCCTTGTCTGGTTTCGAAAAGACTACCCATTCCAATGGAATGGTCATACTAAAAGTTAAAGGCTGGGATTATGCACAGCTTTGTGAGGCCTTTGAAGAAGGGGTTTCTCTCGCGAGGGCTGAACATATTCCGGTATTGTTTCATGTGGATGAGTTGACTCAGCCGCAGGGTCATTCAACCTCTGGCAGTCATGAAAGGTATAAAAGCCCTGAGCGATTGCAATGGGAACGAGAGTGGGATTGTATTGCGCAAATGCGTAAATGGATTCTTGAAAATGCCCTGGCTGCTGAAGAAGAGTTGGTTGAAATTGAAGAGAAGTCACGGCATTATGTAAATGAGTGCAGGTTAAATACCTGGCGCTTGTTTGAACAGCCTATTCAGCAGCAGAAAAAACAGGCATTGGATTTAATTCAGACTGTATTGAAATCAATGCCTTCTGAAGAAATACAGAACATTTACAATGAACTTGCATCTAATACTGTGCCTTTTAGGCGTGATGTAATGGCTGCACTGCAACAGTCTGTGCTGCTCGCAGGAAACACACAAATGACCGGCGACCTTCAGCTCATGTATAATACACTGAAAGCGCAAAATAAGGCCCTCTACAATACAAAGTTACATCTGGTAGAGCCCACGCCTGGCGCAGGTCAGTTGCCTGATCCCGGATTTCATGATCGTTCTCCTTTTATAAACGGTTATGAGGTTTTGAACAAGTATTTTGATAGGCTTTTTGAAACCAATCCTGTTGTTGTTGCATTTGGTGAGGATCTGGGTAAGATAGGTGATGTAAATCAGGGTTTTGCTGGTCTTCAGTCAAAGTATGGGGCACACAGGATATTTGATACGGGTATCAGGGAGCTTACGATTATGGGGCAGGGTGTGGGTATGGCCATGCGTGGATTAAGACCTATAGCTGAAATCCAGTACCTTGATTATTTGTTGTTTGGTTTGCAGATATTGAGTGATGATGTAGCTTCCATGCATTACCGTTCTGCGGGTAAGCAGATTGCTCCAGTAATCGTAAGAAGCAGGGGGCACAGGCTCGAAGGGATATGGCACAGCGGATCTCCAATGGGTATCCTTATCAATGCATTAAAGGGTGTTCATGTATGTGTACCTAGAAATATGTTACAGGCAGTTGGGTTCTACAATACCCTCCTTGCTGGAAAAGATCCTGGTGTTGTCATTGAAAGCCTCAATGGCTACAGGTTAAAGGAGTCTATTCCGGATGATTTGCTGGCTTATAAGGTTCCTTTAGGTGTTCCGGAAGTTGTAAGACAAGGAACAGATATAACCGTAGTTTCCTATGGTTCAACATTGCGGATTGTACAGGATGCAGCTGAGTTACTTCATAAAACTGGCATTGATGTAGAAGTTGTTGATGTGCAGACATTGATGCCTTTTGACTTGAATCACCATATTCTTGCATCTTTGAAAAAAACCAACAGAATACTCTTTGTTGATGAAGATGTTCCGGGTGGGGCAACCTCATTTATGTTTGCAGAGGTTATGGATAAGCAGGGTGGATACAAATGGCTCGATGCATCACCACGTATACTTTGTGCTCAGCCACACAGGCCGGCTTACGGCAGTGATGGTGATTACTTCTCTAAACCCAATCAGGAAGACATAGCATTGTTGATCAAAGAAATCATCGCTGAATAAATAATTCAGGGAAGCATTCTTTCTGCATCTATTCCTTTTGCAGTGTAACAGTTTTCATGCTTGCCAAACCACCTTATCCTGTTTTTGGCTATTATGCTGTAGGCTAAATTTCGGATTGATTTTGGAATGAATCTCAGGAGCGCTAAGAAACTCCAAGGTGTTGGTAAAACAGACATGATGGCAAAGGTTGCGTCTGATTCGTAAAAAGCTAATCCATCATGGTAAAAAACAACTGAGTTTTTCCTGGGTAGAATTTCTCCTGATAGTACTAGGTTAACAAAAGTTCTGCCCTCAAGGGGCGCAAAATATAAATCTTTTTTGATGTCTTTTGCTAACAGAAACTTTACTGTACTGGAGCAAAGCCCGCAATAGCCATCATAAAAAACGATAGAAATTACGGGCTTTCCAGTTTGTCTTTGCATTTTATTTCAGGTTGTGAAATACCTTTTGGACGTCATCATCCTGTTCCAGTCTGTCTACTAGTTTAAGAACATCCTGTACTTGTTCCTCGCCCAGTTCAACAGCTGATGAGGGTATCCACTCAACTTCTGCACTTAAGGGATTGAGGTTTTTCTCTTCAAGTGCTTTTTGCATGTTACCGAAATCATTGAAAGCACAGCGAATTACAAAAACATCTTCTCCATTGTCGTTGGTGCTTTCACCCATTTCTTCCAGTCCGAAGTCGATAAGTTCCAATTCCAGATCATCATGGTTCAGGCCTTCATTTTTGAGTTTGAATACCCCCATTTTTTTAAACTGAAAGCTTACACTTCCACTGGTGCCCATTGCGCCATTCCCTTTGTTGAAATGAGATTTTATATTGGCAACGGTTCTTACATGATTGTCTGTAGCAGTTTCTACAAGAACTGCTACACCGTGCGGGGCATATCCTTCGTAAAGGATTTCCTCGAAGTTATCCATTTCTTTTCCTGATGCACGCTTAATTGCAGCTTCAACCCTGTCTTTGGGCATGTTGACACTCTTGGCGTTTTGAAAGCAGCGCCTCAGTGCGGGATTCGTACCTGGGTCAGGTCCGCCTGCTTTTACAGCAATTGCAATTTCTTTACCAATTCTGGTAAATTGTTTCGCCATTCTGTCCCACCGGGCAAACATGGCATGCTTTCTAACTTCAAATATCCTTCCCATAATGATGTGTTTGCAGATTAATTCTCAAATTTACGGCAGTTTGCCATACGCACCTCTTTCTTATTTCTTTAGTCTGGGCATTCTGATGTACTTTTCAACAGCGATATTGTTGCTCCCCGAACCGATTTGTTGTGTATAGCTTGTATCGCTGTCTTTGTTGATCAGAATTTGTAAGGGAACCCCGTTGTTTCCAGTGAAACTTGAAAAAATATTCGTTTCAGTGAGTTCCTTCCTTGACAATTCAAAATTACCAAATCCAAAACCCTTGTGTTTTGAGTTGTCAATGCTGTCTACATAGTACTGGACAAACATAAAATACCCGCCCTGGAAAATTTTATATTGATCTCTTGTATATCTTGTGGTATCTCCTCCGCTCACTGTGTAATATTCAGCAAGTTTCCAGACTCCGTCTAGTTCCGATTGATTTGAAAAGTTTATTTTGGTGTATTCTTCTACAAGTTTATTGGGAATGCCGTTTATGATTATTTCCGGTATTTCCTGGCGATATCCTATTTCATGGGGAATAATATTGAGTTGAAAACTTTGTACTGTATCAAGTAATGAAGTGCTGAAAATATTGTTTTCGGTAAGTATGTTGTCTTGAAAAGTATAAAATCCAAAACCGAATGAAGCCGTGCTGTCTTCCCGCATATTGGTATAGGCATAATATTCGTCTGTATATACTTTCTTCTGCACGCCTTGATCAATTGTTGTTTCCTGTCCGTTTGCTGTAAAAACCTGTTGTTCCATTGTATACCAGCCGGCCATGTTTTGAAAAGAAGGCGTATTGGAGCATCCGGAAATGCATATTGTGACTACCATTAAACTGATCAAGTATCTGAACGCCATATTTTTTCTTTTAATTCAGCAAATGTAGCATTTCAGTATTTAAATAAGAAAAGGCTGCACGCATTTAAACGTGCAGCCTTTTCAAAGCTTACCTATACAAGTAAATCAGGAGTTAAGTTTGCTGTTTTTCTTGCTATACAGGAAGTAAACAACGAGTCCAAGTGCCATCCACCCAAAAGCTACTTTCAGGGTTTGTTCATCAAGACCTACAATCATGGCTGTACAGATTAGAGCACCCAGTACACTTACAACCGGGGCTAAAGGAGCTCTGAATGGTCTTTCCAGATTCGGAGCTTTAACCCGCAGCATCCATACGCCAATGCTCACAAGTACAAAGGCGAAGAGTGTGCCAAAGCTTGTAAGGTCCCCGGCAACATGTCCAGGTACAAACGCCGCAAAAGCACCTACAAATACGAAAAGTATCATATTCGATTTATATGGCGTTTTGTATTTTGGATGTAAATCTCCAAATGCTTTGGGGATTAGGCCATCGTTACTCATGGTATAGAAAATGCGGCTTTGTCCCATCAACATAACCAAAATCACTGAAGAGAATCCAGCAAGTATGGCAACAGTTACTGCCGTTGCAAGCCAGCTGTATTCTTTCATGTATGTAGCAATGGTATATGCAACAGAAGCTTCCCTTCCTTTTTCAGGATCTACAAATTCCTTCCAGTTGGTAACTCCTGTAAGCACATGCCCAAACAGAATATAAAGTATGGTGCAGACTACCAGTGAGCCGAGGATACCAATAGGCATGTCACGTTTGGGGTTTTTAGCTTCCTGTGCTGCTGTTGATACGGCATCAAAACCTATGAATGCAAAGAACACGATACCAGCTCCACCAAGAATACCGCCCCATCCGTGTTTGTTCCACGGACTGTAATCAGCAATTACTTTACCTGCCTGGTCTACCACAGCAGGTTCATTTGCAGGGATAAGGTAAGGAACATAATTTTCAGGGTTGATAAATTGCCAGCCCAATGCAATGAATACCAGCACTACAGCCACTTTAATGAAAACGATAACGGCATTGACCATTGCAGACTCTTGTGTGCCCCTGATCAGGAGCAGAGACAACAGGAACAGGATGATAAGTGCCGGGGCATTCATGATGCCTTGGTGTAGAACACCTGTGGAGTCTGTAAAGCTTTCAAAGGGGGAGTGACACCATTCATAAGGTATGCTTCCTCCCAGCAGCTTGTTGAGGTATTCGCTCCATGCAATAGATACGGTTGCTGCGCCAAGGGCATATTCCATAATCAGTGCCCATCCTATGATCCAAGCTACCAATTCACCCATGGTTACATAAGAGTATGCGTAAGCGCTTCCCGCAATGGGAATCATCGATGCAAATTCTGCGTAACACAAGCCTGCAAAGGCACATCCGATTGCAGCTACAATAAAAGAAAGGGTTACACCAGGTCCGGCAGCCTGTCCAGCCGCCGCAGCGGTGCGCACAAACAAACCTGCACCAATGATGGCACCGATGCCAAGTGCAATCAGGTTGCCAGCTCCAAGGGTACGCTTGAGCCCCTTTTCCGAATCTTCGGCCTGCGAAAGCAATGCCTCCAATGATTTTCTTCTGAATAAACTCATGACAGTTAATTTGATTATTTGGTACTACAAGGTTCTAAAATAGCCAATTATTTTATTCGTTGTGCATTTTATTTTGCGCTCAAATAAAATTCTAAAATCCATCTAAATCCTTTATTTTACAAGTCTTAAGCTTAAAACGAGAAACAATGAAGGGTGCATCAGGTAAGTTGACTTTATATATACTGATAGCAATGGTATTGGGTATTGCTGCAGGATATGTTATCCATACCCAGTCTTCTCCGGAGTATATAAAAAGTTTTTCTACCAACATAAAACTGCTCACTACAATTTTTTTGCGTCTTGTTCAGATGGTTATTGCTCCCCTTGTGTTTACGACGCTTGTGGTAGGCATTGCCAAACTGGGTGATCTTGGCGCAGTTGGCAGGGTGGGAGGTAAGGCAATGCTTTGGTTCGTCTCTGCTTCTCTCGCCAGTCTATTGCTGGGGATGCTCTTGGTTAACTTCTTTCAGCCCGGCGCAGCGATCAGGCTTGATTCTGCTGATGTAGAGGGTGCAAAGGATCTGATTGGGAAAACCCAGGAGTTCTCGCTGCAGAAATTTATAGAGCACGTATTTCCCAAAAGTGTGATAGAAGCGATGGCGACCAACGAAATCCTTCAGCTTGTTGTATTCAGTATCTTTTTTGGGGTGGGAACTACCGCACTTGGAGAGAAGGGACAAGTTGTAGTCAAGGCACTTGATGCCATGGCACATATCATTTTAAAAATGGTGGGCTATGTCATGAATTTTGCACCCATTGGTGTTTTTGGTGCAATTGCAGCAGTAATAGCAACAAAAGGGCTGGAAGTCTTTGTTTTTTACGGGCAGTATTTGCTTGCATTCTTGGCAGGGATAGCCGGACTTTGGGTGCTTTTGCTCACTGTAGGGTATTTTATTCTAGGTAAGCGACTTTGGGAGTTGCTGAAAACAATCTCACAGCCTTTGCTCATTGCATTCAGTACTACAAGCAGTGAGGCTGTCTTTCCAAAGCTTACTACAGAACTGGAGAAATTTGGCTGCAAAGACAAGATTGTATCCTTTATCCTGCCCTTGGGTTACAGTTTTAACCTGGATGGCAGCATGATGTATATGACGTTTGCCAGCCTTGCCATTGCACAGGCTTATGGCATTCACCTTGATATTGGTACGCAACTAACAATGCTGCTGGTCCTGATGCTTACAAGCAAGGGTATAGCTGGCGTGCCCAGGGCGTCTCTTGTTGTGGTGACTGCAACTTGCGCCATGTTTAATATTCCTCCTGAAGGCATAGCCCTGATCATACCTATTGATCACTTTTGTGATATGTTCAGGACCATGACCAATGTTGTAGGAAACGCCCTGGCCACAACTGCTGTGAGTAAATGGGAAGGTGAATTGGAAACACCGGTTAGCGGGATTGCATAAAAAATAAAAATCAATGATTATGATTGAGCTGGCGATACAGTGGAAAGATTTTTTAAATCCTGAGTTTTACATACAGCATGGCGGTTTATGGCT
>JBDLUZ010000018.1:0-15831 GCA_039805045.1 Bacteroidota bacterium
TTAAACTGGTAAATGAGCGTAAATACATAAAAAAGTGACTCATATACTGCTGATTTTATTTTCAGTTCCCCATTTACCTTTAATTTTTAAAACTTTTTCAAGAATCTCTCTTACGCATCCATCACCCCCAACCCTTGTTGAAATAAAATCAGCGTTAGAAAGAAGTTCAGCAGCTGCATTACTGGGACAAGCTTTGATACCGGCAATTTCAAAAGCTTCCAAGTCCGGAATATCATCACCCATGAACAGGACCTCTTCGGAAACTAGGCTGTATTTATCCATTAGCGATGAAAGCACTGCTGATTTTGAAATTACCTGTTGATAAAATTCAGATACGCCAAGTTTAAGAAGTCGAGAGGCAATACCAGCATCATGGGATCCTGTAATAACGGCTATGATCAGTTTATTTTTTACTGCAAGTTGAATTGCATAACCGTCTTTTATATCTGAAGTGCGAACCCACTGCCCATCAGGCATTACTATGATTTTGCCATCAGTGAGCACCCCATCCATATCAAAAACCAGCATTTTTATGCGGGAAAGTCTTTCCAGTAGATTCATTATGGCATAAAGTTAATTTATTCACTACAATTTAATCTGCAAATGAGTGCCTACAGGATTATATTTGCACGATTAAATCCTGTGTATGAAAACAGCCCAGCAGATTGTAATTTTTTATTTAAGGGCAAAGTTAAATTTTCAGGCAGCTTTTTCGTCCAAATGGGCATCTAAAAGCGCATTTCGGATTTTTTCTACACCATATAGAAAGCCACGCCCAGTTGCACCACCCGTTTTTGAGAAATCAAAACCTGTTCATCTTAGGGTAAACGGATTAAACATTTACGGTTATTGCTGGCATCCCGAATTAGAAAAAAAGATTCTCATTATCCATGGATTTGAATCACGCGCCTATAATTTTGACAGGTATATCCAGCCAATTATCAATGCAGGATATGGGGTTTATGCCATGGATGCCAAAGCACATGGTAAAAGCGAAGGGAAAACCATCACAGTTCCTGAGTATACTGACATGCTGAAGGAGCTAGAAATTATGGTGGGGAAGTTCAATGGATATATTTCCCATTCTTTTGGTGGGCTTGCCATAAGCCTTTATCAAGAAAAGGCAGAAAATGAAAATGCCCGCATTGTGCTGATTGCACCTGCCACTGAAACAACTTCCGCAATTGATCTTTTTGTGCGTTTTTTCAGGTTAAGTAATGGTGTAAAAACAGGTATACACAAGTTTATCGTTGATAAATCCGGAAAAGACCCTGCTTACTATTCTGTTAGGCGTGCAGTAAATCACATTAAAAATCCCATTTTATGGATTCATGATGAGGATGATGACATTACGCCCCTGAATGATGTAAATCCCATTATTGAATTACAGCCTAAGAACATTGAATTCATGATTACAAAAGGTCTGGGACACAGAAGAATTTACAAGGATAATAAAGTTGTTAAAAAAACAATAGCATTTTTAACAGCAGGTTGATTTAAATTAAAAATGAGGTTTTTCACAAGAATTTGGTGAAAATTCTCTTCTTTTTTATCAGTTTTTTAGTTCATTTTGAATCTGATTGATGTAAAAATCGTTTTGTTTACCTTATTATTGCATCTTCAGGAGCAATTAGTCAAAAGTTTTATTAACCCAAAGGCATCGAATTAGAAGAGATTTAAACCGGAGAGAAAGAAAATGGCAAAAAACCTACTGATTGTTGAGTCGCCTGCTAAGGCCAAAACCATAGAAAAAATTCTGGGATCTGATTTTGAAGTTAAAAGTTGTTACGGACACATAAGAGATCTTGAGAAAGATGACATGGGTATCGATATTAAAAAAGGATTCAAACCCAGGTATATAGTTCCCGAAGACAAAGAAAAGGTAGTTAGGGAATTGAAACAAATTGCAAAAAAATCAGGAGAAGTATGGCTTGCGACGGATGAGGACCGGGAAGGTGAGGCAATAAGTTGGCATCTTTGCGAGGTTTTGGGATTAGATCCTGTAAGTACCAAGCGGATAGTATTTCACGAGATAACGAAACCTGCGATTAAAGCAGCTGTGGAGCATCCCAGAACAGTGAACATGAATCTCGTTAATGCACAACAAGCCAGAAGAATACTAGACAGGATTGTTGGATTTGAGCTCTCTCCTATCTTATGGAGAAAGATGAGCATGAAGAATAACTTGAGTGCCGGTAGGGTTCAAAGCGTTGCAGTGCGTCTTATAGTTGAAAGAGAACGCTTGATTAATCATTTTAATTCAACTTCAAGTTTTAGAATTGAAGCGTTTTTTGGAGCAAAAGATATCAATGGCAAACAAGTACATTTCAAGGCCGAAGGTGCCAAAAAAAATGAACTTGAGGATGCAGAACACTTTCTCAAAGGATGTATCAATGCCAATTACAAGGTAACCGATATCATAAAAAAGCCAGCTAAAAAAACACCTGCAGCACCATTTACAACTTCCACACTTCAACAGGAAGCGAGCAGAAAATTAGGATATGGTGTAAGCAAAACGATGCTTCTGGCTCAGAAGCTATATGAGGCTGGTCATATTACTTACATGCGGACAGATAGTGTGAACCTGAGTGAAACCGCAAGAACTGAGATTGCCCGACAGATAACTGATAACTACGGCAAGCATTACCACCAAAGCAGAAAGTTTAAAAACAAAAACGAATCAGCACAAGAAGCACATGAGGCGATCAGGCCTACCTACATGGATAAAAACAAGGTAGACATAGCTGATGCCCAGCGTTTGTACGACTTAATCTGGAAACGGACAATGGCCAGTCAAATGGCTGATGCTGAACTTGAAAAAACCATAGCAGATATTTCTATTTCCACTCAAAAAGAAACTTTAAAAGCTGAAGGTGAAGTATTAAAGTTTGATGGTTTCCTAAAAGTTTATTTTGAGAGTCATGATGATGACGATGCCGATGAAACAGAAGAAGGACAAGCTGCAGGAATGCTTCCTTTGCTTGAAAAGGGACAGACGCTTGATCTTGAAAAAATGGTTGCAACAGAAAGGTTTACAAAACCACAGTCAAGATATACTGAGGCATCACTTGTAAAAAAACTGGAAGAACTGGGTATTGGACGCCCATCCACATATGCACCAACAATTTCTACTATTCTTAAAAGAGGATATGTTGAAAAAAGGGATAAAGAAGGCACCAAAAGAGATTACCGCATTGTAAAGCTGGTAAACGATAAAATTTCAAAATCGACAGATCAGGAAAATACAGGTGCAGAAAAATCAAAATTGTTTCCTACAGATTTAGGATCTGTGGTTACCGATTTTCTGATTCAGTATTTCACAAACGTCATGGATTATGGATTTACTGCCAAAATCGAAAATGAATTTGACAACATAGCCGAAGGCGAAGAGAATTGGAGCAGAATGCTTAAGGATTTCTACTCCCCTTTTAAAATCGATGTAGACAACACGATGCAAACCGCTGAAAGAATAAGTGGTGAAAGAGAATTGGGTCAGGATCCTTCCAGTGGCAAAAGGGTAATTGCAAGAATGGGCAGATATGGACCCATGGTTCAGATTGGGGAAACATCAGAAGAAGAAAAACCTCGATTTGCAAAACTGAAAGCTGACCAAAGTATTGAAACAATTACTTTGGAAGAATCAATGGAATTATTCAGATTACCCAGGATGCTTGGCATTTTTGAAGACGAGCAGGTACAGGTTAATATCGGCAGATTCGGTCCGTATATAGCACATGCCGGCAAATTTTATTCCCTTTCAAAGGATTTTGATCCATATGAAATCATACTCGAAACTGCTGTTCCAATTATAGCAGAAAAGAGAAAATCAAAAGATGAACGCACCATTAAAGTTTTTGAAAAGGAAAAATTACAACTGTTAAAGGGACCGTATGGTCCGTATATTAAAAAAGGACTGAGAAACTTTCCAATTCCTAAAGAAAAGCATGATTTGGTGAATGACTTGACCATAGAAGAGGTAAAAGAAATGATAGAATATGCAATTGCTAATCCTTCAAGAGGCAAGAAAAAGACTTCAAAGAAATAGTTAAATCAGCTTATGACAGGTACAGCAGGTGAAATAACAGCATTACTGAACCTGATTGAAGATCCGGATGAAAATGTTTATCAGACAGTAAAATCCCGAATAATTGAAATTGGAAATGGTATCATTCCGGCTCTCGAAGCTATAAAAGAAATGGAGGAAACTCCTCTTCAAACTGAGAGAATCAATGAAATCATTGCAGCTATTTTACTGGAAAAACTTCAGAATTCCATTGAAATATGGCAGAATTCTGATGAAAAGTCATTTTTGGAAATAGCTTTTCATATCCACGAATACATTTGTCCTAATGCACAAAAAGCTGATTTTTTATTTGAAATTGAAAGAATCAGGAAAAGTATTTGGTTAGAATTAAACAATTATCTTACCCCCCTTGAAGAAGTCAATATTTTCAATAAAGTATTGTTTGATCACTTCAAATTCAATACTGAAGAAATAGATTACCTGCAAATCAATGATTTTGACCTGGGTAAGTTGCTCAGGCTCAAGTCTTCCAATACTTATCCCATTTCAGTATTGTATATAATTGTGGCTGAAATGCTTGGTATTACAATCGAGCCAGTTTCTGTACCTAAACAAAACCTACTGGCATACATTGATTTTACTGCAGAAATTAATGAAAGTAATACGCCTGAAATAATCTTTTTTATAGACCCCCTATCAGGTCAGGTATATAGTCATAAAGATATAAATAGTTACATCAGTAGAATAAATACACCTGAAAAAAACATCCTCATTGATCAGAATAACCGGATTTTATTCCTAAAAAGATGGCTGACAGATTTGGCAAAAAGTGAAAAAGAAAATGGATTGGAAGCAAAATATTCCGGAATAATGGAGATTATCAAAAAATTAAAAGTTTAAAATTAAAACAATAAATTTGGTAAATATAATCCTCCTATCAAAAGTATTAGTCAATAAAATCATCCAATAATTAACTTTTCAAATAGTATTTCAACCCATAAACATTAAATGAAAAAGATTTTTTTTGCCCCCCTGCTCATTTTAATTTTTTTCGCCTGCAAAGAAAAAAATGAAGTAAAAAAGAATACAGATGCATCAAAGTCGGGTCCACTTTCTGTAGAAGCCATGATTATCAACCCATCTGCATTGGCTGAAGGCATTGAGGTAGCAGGAAATATTCTCCCCTTCGAATTAACAGAGATTCGTTCTGAGATTTCCGGAAGAATGACAAAAATAAATTTTACGGAAGGGGCACCAGTAGTTGAAAACGCCTTATTGGTAAAATTATTTGATGGCGAACTTCAGGCACAATTGAAAAAATTAGAGGTCCAGCTTAAAATTGCAGAAAAAACTGAAGAACGTGAAAGGGAACTTTTAAAAATAAGTGGCATCAGTCAACAGGATTATGACTTAAGCTTGCTTCAGGTTAACAATATTAAGGCAGATATTGAACTGATTAAGGTCTCCATTGGCAAAACTGAAATCAGGGCACCCTACAGCGGAAGAATGGGTCTAAGAAATGTAAGTCCGGGTGCTTACTTAACTCCAGCGAACATTATATCCACAATAAGTCAGGTAAACAAGAAAAAAATAAGTTTTAGTGTACCGGAGAAATACAGCAATGAAATAAAAGCAGGAATGCCGATTGGATTTACCATAGAGGGTAAAGATGGCATTTTTAATGCAACCATTCTGGCAGCTGAAAGTGTCATTGAAGCCGATACCCGTAATTTGAAAATACTTGCAACTGTAAATGATGGATCAAATATGCTGGTTCCCGGAACATTTGCCAAAGTTGAGTTGACATTATCCAAAAAGGCAGATGCAATTATCATTCCAACGCAATGTATTATACCAACAGCGAGAACTAAGCAAGTCATTGTTTATAAGAATGGAAAACCTGAATTTGTGAATGTCACAACTGGAGTCAGGGCTTCTGAAAATATTCAAATCACAAGTGGACTTCAGCCAGGTGATACAATAATTACAACTGGACTGCTTTTCGTGAGAAAAGATTCAAAATTGAAACTTTCAAAAGTACAATAGTTAGCTTTTAAAATTTTAAAATGAATTTATCAGAACTCAGTATAAAAAGACCTGTATTTGCAGTTGTTTGCAGCATTGTCATAATTATATTTGGTGCAATTGGTTATTCCTTTCTTGGCGTTCGTGAATATCCGGCTATAGATCCACCTGTTGTAAATGTGAGAACCAGTTATGTTGGTGCCAATGCCGAAATCATTGAACAACAGATTACTGAACCGCTTGAAAAAGCAGTTAATGGTGTTGAGGGTGTAAAAAACATCACCTCCTCCAGTTCTCAGGGGAGCAGTAATATTACTGTAGAATTTGAGCTCAGTGTTGATCTGGAACGTGCAGCAAACGATGTTCGTGAAAAAGTATCACAGGTATCAGGAAGGTTGCCCCAAGATATTGACGCACCACCAACAGTAGCTAAACAGGATTCAGATTCCGACCCTATTGTTTTCATGCAGATGCAAAGCAATAAGAGGTCTCTCCTCGAGCTTTCAGATCTTGCAGAGAATATTGTGCAAGAAAGGCTTCAAACAATTTCTGGTGTTTCAGGAGTGAATGTATTCGGACAAAGACCAGCTATGCGGATCTGGTTTGATCCCATTAAACTCTCTGCCTACAAATTAACCATACAGGATGTAAAAACTGCGCTTGACAGGGAGAATATTGAATTGCCAGGTGGAAAAGTACGTGGCGATGTAACTGAACTTACGGTAAAAGCTTACGGAAAACTTACATCTGAAGATGATTTCAATAACCTGATCATCAGGCAAACCGAAGGAAAAATCATCCGTTTAAAAGATGTTGGATATGCGATAATTGGTCCGGAGAATGAAGAATCAGCTACCCGTAAAAACAATGTTCGATCCGTTAATTTAGGCGTTGTTGCGCAGCCAGGTTCAAATCAGGTTGCTATAGCAGACGAAATTTACAAAAGGCTGGAAGTCATAAAAAAGGACTTACCCGCTGATATTATCCTTGAAATTGGTTATGACAGGTCTTTGTTCGTAAGAAAAGCAATTACCGAAGTAAAGGAGACACTTATCATTGCTATACTGCTTGTTGTTATCATTATTTATCTATTTTTTAGAGAATGGTCTATTGCATTCAGACCGCTAATAGATATCCCAGTTGCCTTGGTAGGAGCATTCTTTATCATGTATATTGCAGGTTTTTCCATCAACGTACTTACCCTGTTATCACTCGTACTTGCAACAGGACTTGTTGTTGACGATGGAATTGTAGTAACCGAAAATATTTACAAGAAGATTGAGCAAGGTATGGATAAATGGACTGCTGCAAGGGAGGGATCTAAAGAGATTTTCTTCGCAGTAATTTCAACTTCACTTACCCTTGCAATTGTTTTCCTACCTATTATATTTCTAGAAGGCTTTGTAGGCAGACTCTTTAGGGAATTTGGCATTGTTGTTGCCGGTGCAGTATTGATTTCAGCCTTTGTTTCCCTTTCCCTCACTCCTGTTTTGAATATTTACCTTACTAAAAAAGATGTTCACAAACATTCCTGGTTTTATACCAAAACTGAACCATTCTTTACCGGACTGGAAAGTGGCTACAAGCGTCTATTAAGCGCATTCATGCGTAAAAGATGGATGGCCTGGATAATTATTGGAATTTGTACGGCAATCATTTATGTGGTGGGAAGTCAGCTTCCATCAGAATTAGCACCGATGGAAGATCGAAACAGGCTTCGTGCCAGTATTCTTGCACCTGAGGGTACCGATTTTGACTACATGGACAAAATGGTTTACGACCTTACAGAAAAAATCATGGATTCAGTTCCTGAACGTTATGTGGTGCTTTCTTTTGCTCCAAACTTTTCAGGCTCAGGTGGCGCCAATGCCGCAAGTATCAGTATGGGTTTGGTTGATGCAGGTGACAGAAAAAGAAGCCAGAATGAGATTGCCCAAAGTCTCAATAAAATGTTCAAAGACTTCACTGATGTGCGTGTACTTGTTGTTCAAGAACAGACTATTTCTGTGGGTCAGGGGGGCAGAGGACAATTACCAGTTCAGTTCGTATTACAAAATCTGAGTTTCGATAAACTGAAGGAAAAAGTACCTGCCTTCATGGATGAAGTAATTAAAAGTCCTGTTTTCCAAGGCAACGATGTAAATCTAAAATTCAATAAACCCGAGATTCAGGTAACGATAGACAGACTAAAAGCAAGTGAACTTGGCATTTCAATTCTGGATATTTCCAACACACTCCAGTTGGCACTTAGCGGAAGAAGGTTTGGCTATTTTATTCGAAATGGTAAACAATACGAAGTAATCGGACAAGTTGACAGAAAAGACAGGGATGCACCACTCGATTTGAAATCCTTTTACTTAAGAAGCAGAACCGGCGAATTAATTCAGTTGGATAATCTTGTTGCATTGAATGAAACAGCTACAACGCCAACTATTTATCATTATAACAGGCTGAAAAGTGCAATCGTTTCAGCTGGATTGGCTCCTGGAAAAACAATTGGTGAAGGTATTGAAGAAATGAGAAGAATTTCAGACAAAATACTAGATGAGTCATTCACAACAAACCTGAGTGGAACATCAAGAGATTTCGCTGAAAGTTCCTCCAATACACAAAATGCATTCTTGCTTGCGCTCGTGCTGATCTTTCTCATTCTTGCAGCTCAGTTTGAAAGCTTTGTAGATCCTTTCATCATCATGATCACAGTGCCACTTGCGCTTGCAGGTGCGGTTTTAAGCCTTTACTTTTTCAATCAATCACTGAATATTTTTTCACAGATTGGTATTATCATGTTAATTGGACTAGTAACCAAAAATGGCATATTAATTGTTGAATTTGCTAATAAAAAGCGTGAAAGTGGCATTGAAAAAATAAGCGCCGTTTTAGAAGCCTCTGTTGCTCGTTTAAGACCTATTCTAATGACAACATTGGCAACTGCTCTTGGTGCTTTGCCCATCGCAATGGCACTCGGATCAGCAGGCAAAAGCAGAATTCCCCTTGGTGTTGTAATTATTGGAGGATTGATGTTTGCACTGATTCTAACCCTTTTTGTAGTTCCAGCATTATATTCATACATTTCTAGGAAAAAAAGCGTGCAAAATGAGAATTAAGTTAATTGTGGTTTCTATTGCATTTCTGACAAGTTTGCAAGCACAGGACAGTTCTTTCACACTAAAGCAATCTCTTGATTTAGCAATTAAACAAAATCTGGATATTCAGATAGCACAATCAGATTTAGAAATTGCAACTCTGAATAATAATTGGGGAAACGCAGGTGCGCTTCCAGTAATTACTGGTAATATTGGTAATTCAGAAGCAAGAACCAACATCAACCAGAAACTAGCAAATGGCAGCAGCATAGAAAGAAATAATGTGGCTAACTCAAGTATAAATGCCAATATAGGAGTAAGCTGGCGAGTATTTAATGGATTCAGAATTCGGGCTACAAAAAATCGTTTTGATGTCTTAGAGAAAATGGGTGAAATAGCCGTAAAACAACAAATTGATGAAATTATATTTAATGTAACAAATGTTTACTATAACCTTGTAAGGCTTCATAAACAGATAAATGCAACAAAAGCCATCATTGAATTATCAAAGGAAAGATTGAAAATTGCAGAAACAAGATTCAGTGTAGGAAGCGGCGCCAAAACAGATATGTTGCAAGCTGGAATCGACTTGAATGCCCAAATGGTCAATCTCAACAGAATCCTCAATCAAGTTGAGAATACAAAAGCGGGTATGAATGTACTTTTACAAAGAAATCCCAATACGCCATTTCATACATTGGATAATGATTTTGCAATTCAAAAAATTGACTATAATAACTTGATTCAGAAACTTGAATCACAAAATAATTTATTGCAAATTGCAGCACAAGAGAGAATTAATCTGCTTAATGAACGAACAATAATTAATTCTCAAAGACTCCCAAGTTTAACGTTTAACACAAATACAGTTTTAAACAGATCTAAATCTACTGCAGGCTTCTTCCTTACAAATCAAACTTTTGGACCTAATATTGGATTGTCAGTTGGTGTACCCATATTCAATGGGAATATTAATAAAACCCAACTAAAAGTAAACGAAATTCAGGTCAAACAGCAGTCTTACCAACAAGAAAGCCTCAAAACCAATCTTCAAAGGGATTTATTAATAGCATATCAGGATTATCTTAATGCATTGGAAAATTCTAAAATTGAGGAGAATAATGTGAAATTAGCTGAAGAGAATAACATGATATCTACAGAAAGATTTCGCAAATTACAAAGCAATTCAATCGAATTAAGACAGGCACAGTTAAGCCTAATAGAAGCACAAGATAAATATATTGACGCCCAATATCAGGCACAGATTGCAGTATCAACCTTACTCTTTCTTTCTGGGGAAATTAGCAAGTATTGATATTTTTATCCAATCAGGTTATCAGGTCTGAAGCCAAATGGAAGAATATCTGACACAGAACTGATTTCATAAATCAATCCGGTACTTCCGGTTAAGAGCAACCGTATTTTTTTATTAAATCTTGCTTCATATTCTATAAGTGACTGCCTGCAAATACCGCAGGGTGCAAGTGGATAATCATCCTTTACCAAATTGCTTGAATAAGTAATGGCCATTGTATCTATCAAATCATCCGGACTAACAGATGAAATTACAGCCAGTAAAACCCTTTCAGCACATAAACCGGCTGGAAATGAAGCGTTTTCCTGATTAGTACCATGAAATAAAGTACCATTTTCCATCCTAGCAACCGCTGATACGTGAAAAGAAGAATATGGAGCATATGCTGTTGATGTCAATTCACGAGATCTTAACACCAGCTCTTTATCTGAATCGTTGAGAGATGATTCGGATGAATGAATTAAATAAGTGATTTCAATTTTACCTTTATTCAACTTTTACTTTATTTTTTTAAATATCCTATCCCATCTTGGACCATTTTGCCAACTAAACCAAATCAGGGTTGCTTTTCCAACAACATGATCTTCTGGGACAAAACCCCAGAATCTTGAGTCCTGTGAATTATGCCTATTATCCCCCATCAACCAATAATAATTCATTTTAAAAGTGTATGTAGCGGACTCTTTTCCATTGATTAAAACCTTATCACCATTCTCCTCCCATTTATTTCCCTCATAAACCTCAATAACTCTTCTGTAAATTGCTTTGTTTTTTGTATCAAGCTTAATAACGGAGCCTTTTTGAGGAATCCACAAAGGACCAAAATTATCTTCACTCCATTTAAAATTGGTGGTATCATAGGGAAAAGTATTACCAAATCCACTTGAATTAAGATCTGGCTGTACACTTCCAGGCACTACAAATGAGAATGCCTTTACCTTTTTAACCTGTTCAGGTGTCAATGTTAACCTGTAAGTATTGGGTTTATCCTGAACCTGCAATAAATCACGTTGTTCAGGATCATCAGGTTGCACATTTAAATCATCACGGATAAAATCGTCTGGAAAAAAAGTGGTACCATCTAAAGTAACATAATAAGGCATTTCTGATGCAGGTGGCATAGTTGCTGAAATACCATTAATGAATAAATCTCCATTAACAATTGTAATTGTATCCCCTGCAATTGCAACACAGCGCTTGATAAAATTTTCACGTTTATCCACAGGTCGCACAACTATGTCATCACGTTCAGCAATAAGCATTTCTCTCGTTCCCCCTCGAGAAGAATAAGCACGCAAATAATCGTAATAATTAATTTCAGATTGAAACTCGGTTATAACGGTATCGCCAACCGGGTAATTAAAAACAACAACATCATTTCGCTCAATGGGGGATTCAAGGAAACGTCTGTAAGGCAGTTTGATCCACTCAAGATATGATTTGGAATTACCTACAGGCAAAGTGTGGTGCACAAATGGAAATGCCAGTGGTGTGTTGGGAATACGGGGGCCATAACTGGTTTTACTAACAAAAAGAAAGTCATTTACCAATAAGGTTTTCTCCATCGAACCAGTCGGGATTACATAAGCTTCAAATATGAAGGTGCGTATAATTGTAGCAGCAACTACTGCAAAAACAGCAGCATCAATCCATTCTCTCGTTGCAGATTTTCTGTAATTCTTGATAACAGGAGTTCCCGCATAGCGTTCATCTTTTGAGAAACCAAGATAAGGGAAATATAAAAACGGTATGAAAACAGTTGCAGCATGATGCAATAAAGAAAATCTGCCGAAATGCTCTACAAACTTGATACATAACCAGATTGATACAAATTGGCCTGCGATTGGAATAAGCTGTAGAAAAAACCAATGTAACTTCAACTCCATTTTCAAGACCATCAGGTATGTATTATAAAAGGGCACCAAGGCTTTCCAGGGTGTTATTCCAGCTTTCTTAAACATACCATATAAACCTACGTGAAATCCGATTGTGCACACGGTAAATATCAACCAACCTAATCCCATTGTTTAAATTTTTTCGTCCTCAAATGTAACATAATTGACGGATTTAAAAATTAAGTTTCATCTTAGTATCAAATTAAAATTTGATTGGTAAAATACAAATTTGATTGGTGAAAAGATGAATAATTTTAATCTCAAAGACATCGAAAATTTAACTGGTATTAAAGCCCATACACTCAGAATCTGGGAAAAAAGGTATGGGAACATTATGCCACCATCCGCTCCAGGGCAACATCGTCAGTATGACAATAATGACCTTAAGCATATTTTAAGAATTTCATCACTCTACCATAACGGCATTAAAATTTCAAAAATTGCCGACATGACTGCAGATGAAATCGCAAGTTCAACTGTTAATATGGATGAGAAAACAAATTTTGAAGTTTTTATCACCAGATTAGTTGAATTCACGCTTGAATTGAATGAAGGAGGGTTTAAAAGACTTTTTTCTGAACTTAAAGAAATGATGGGTGAAGAAAATCTTTTTTTATATGTCATCTTCCCATTTCTTTCAAGAATTGGCAATTTATGGCTCAATGGTAAGGTTGTGCCTGTACAGGAACATTTCTGTAGCAATCTGATTAGAAATGAACTTTTGCTGAGTATTGATCAAATCACCCAAAAAACAAAATACAATAATAGTGAGATTAAAGTAGTGCTATTCACACCTGAAACTGAATTCCATGAAATACCATTGCTTTTTTTTAATTTAATATTAAAAAAACTCAGGTTTAAGACAATATATCTTGGAACCAATTGCAACCATCACGTTGCAGAAGAAGTTATACGTAAAACTGAGGTTAACACTATTTTAATTTACCTTATCACAAACTTCACTGATACAAGTAGCCAAGATATAGTAAATCTTTACAATGAGAAGTTCAGTAATTTAAATATTCTGTATGCAGGCCCAGGATTCAGGAATGCCGTAAGTAAGCAAGAAAAAACTTGTATTACAGGTGATTTAAATACTATTCTTAACTATTTCAAAAAAGAATGAAATTAGGATAAAGCAACTGTAGATATTCTAGATCTGGAAGATATGTCTTTGATTGTGGTATCAGCATTCAGTTGGTCAAAGCTGATTTCTTCACATGAACCAGTCTCTGAGGTTGTACAAAAACGCAATGCAGTCCAAACATGATCAATAACCACCTCGTCTATTTTCAAAAAACCTTTCTGGTGTAAACAATCCCAATTACAATCTCTGTTTAAATCACTGACTATTTTCGATGTTGGTTTGGGATAGGCAATCCACAGTTTACCTTTATCACGTAAGGCAGGTAGAACATCAATGAGAATTTGTGATAGCTGGGTATAATTAATTGCAAAAACCAAAGCAAAATCAATTTTTCTGCTTTTCAAAAGTGGCGTAACATTTTTAGCAAAGGACAATTTTGTAAAATATTTCTCCAATGTGGACGGAATCCCCTGAATTAATAAATTCTTTTCTTGACAAAATTGAAGTTTTTCAAAAATGTTGATTAACATATTGAAAGTAGTTTTGGTTTGAGTTATAAAATTAACATTTTTTCCACTAAAAATGCTAATTGGTGATTTTTTTTAAGGGATATTAGGTATTAACTTGAAAACAAATAAAATCACCCCCTCCTCATACGCTTTCTATCGCGATTTTTAAAAATTGGTACTTTATTTTCACTTCCTGATAACAAACGACCAATATTTTTTTGATGTGTCAGAACAACAAGAAGCGCAACAGCAATTGCAAATATTCTATAGGCATCATTTTCTACATTGAAAATAACCAGAATAAAAACAGGAAAAGCCATACTCGCAAGAATGGAACTCAAGGAGACAAATCTTGTTAAAAATAAAACAAGTAGAAAAACACCAACACATCCAAGAGCTGTGAAAGGTGAAATTGCAATTATCAATCCAAATAAAGTTGCAACACCCTTTCCTCCCCTGAAATCGGCCCAAATGGGAAATATATGTCCCAAAACGGCAGCCAAACCTAATCCTATTTGAAAATTTGTTCTGGCAAATTCATTCTCGGTGTAAAAAGGAAGTAATAAGGCAAGTTTTACCGCTAGTATACCTTTTAAAACATCAAGAAACATAACAATACTACCCCACTTGGAACCCAACACCCTAAATGTATTTGTTGCTCCAGCATTGCCGCTTCCGTAGTCCCTTATATCAATGTTGAACTGTGTTCTGCTGATAATCAGGGATGTTGGTATAGATCCCAACAAATATGCCAGAATAATCAGGAAAAATTCATTCATTTTAATGAAATTGTTTTAAGGAATAACAAATTTAATGAAAACTTAATAAATGACAGCATTTTAACTGTTATTGTTATTTCCAAAAACTATACAAATCCATCCATTTTCTTTTAAAACATGAATGGGTGTTCCAAATAATGGCGCATAAATTGTTTTAATATCTTCATAATCAGCATCCAACAATCCACTTAAAATCAATTTTCCATGTGGATTTAAAACCGTGTAAATAGCATTAACATGTGCTATCAATACATGTTTATTGATGTTTGCCAATACAATATCAGATTGGGGAATATTAACTAAGCTATCAGCAAGCCTTATATCCAACTGTTCTGATACCTGATTCATTTGAGCATTTTCAATTGTATTGTTGATGCTCCATTCATCATTATCAATTGCAATAACTTTATCGCACCCTCTTAAAGCAGCCAAAATAGCCAATATACCTGTTCCTGTTCCAAAATCCAGGACAGATTTGCCCTGAAAATTCAAATCCATCATTGCCCGCATCATCATGCTTGTGGTAGCGTGATGACCGGTACCAAAACTCATTTTGGGCGTTATTGTTATTTCATGTTCAAATCCATCCAAGTGAGGATGAAAATGCGCACGCACATGAATTTTACCAGGTATAATTACAGGATCAAAATTTGATTCCCACTGAGCATTCCAATTCTGCTCCGGAATTTCAGAAATTTGATAGCTTAGGTTAGTGACTTTCAAATAATTGTGCAATAAATCAACATCACACTCAGACTCTTTTGCGTATGCAGTTACGGAATTTTCAAATTCTTCCATACCCTGTAAACCAAACTCAGGTAACATGGCAGTTAGTATTTCCAACTGCTCAGCATCGATATCAGTAATTTTAACAACTAAATATTTCATAATAAAAAAAGACCGGCAAATGCCGGTCTCAGTGTTTTTAGTTATCTGACTGACCTTCATCTTTATTGAAGTCAGGCTTGGGAATAAGGGCTTTTCTGCTGAGTTTAAACTTACCTGTTTTGTGGTCAACTCCAACCAGCTTAACTTTTACCATATCACCTTCCTTCAGGATGCCATCCAGGTTTTCAAGACGCTTCCAGCTTACCTCACTGATGTGCAATAA
>JBDLUZ010000019.1:0-15665 GCA_039805045.1 Bacteroidota bacterium
GATATGGCATCCATATTCTTCGGATCGGCATTCACCTTTGCTTCGATGCGCTTCAACTTCTCATCCTCATCTTTTATATCATTGATAAAAATGATTTCATCATAGGTGAAGTATTCTTCTTTGGGATATAACTTTGCCCCCTGAGCCCTTACACGCTCAAATTCGGTAATGTTGTTCTTATTGAAGTGATAATTCATCAGGTTTTTGTAAACATCATCAAAACCTGTAGAGCCTACGTTGTTCTTAGCAAGAATGGTAAAATATTTTGCTGCAATATCTTCTTTACCACTCAATAAAGCTGAAAAACCAGTATACAAGGTCAGGTTTGTGTCCAACTCGCTGAGGCCTAATCTCGCATCGTATATAAACTTGCCTGCTTCGTTTGCCTGTTCAAATGTTGGCAATGCTTTTTCATAATCTTTTGCATCAAAAAGTTTAAGAGCTCTGTTGTATGGTGCAGCATAAAGACTGAAAAGCGGTGAAGAACCATCCAAAGTATTGTATGTGATAAACTTGCTTGAATCCATTTCAGCAGCCTTTTTAAAACTGTTTAATGATGTTGAAGCTGAATTCGGAAAAGATTTTTCAAGAACGGAATCAGCAGCGATATCACTGAATATTTTTCCTTTCAGGTAATACAACTCCGCATTTTTTTGGTACTTGGGGTTTTTCAAGAATTCCTCCAGCATCGTATTTGCTTCACTGTATTTTTTAGCGGACATGGCATCTTTAACCTTTGTAAGGTTTTGTGCCATTGAAATCATTACAATTGAAAGGGTTAAACAGGTTAAAATTACCTTTTTCATTTTATAGTTTTTAAGATCGAAAATTAGGGGTTGTCTGTTTCTGTTGTGTCTGTTTCTGTTGTGTCTGTTTCTGTTGTGTCTGTTTGCGGTAATTCAGTATTCTCTTCAACCTGAATTTCCTTGTCTTCATCAAGATTGGTAATTGCTGCTATTTCATCATCATTGTCAATTTTGATGAGTTTTACACCCTGTGTGTTTCTGCCCAATTCTGAAATCTGTGCAATTGACATCCTGATAGTTATGCCAGATACACAAGTAATCATCAGATCTTCCTTTTCACTCACATCAAGTATACCAACCAAGTTACCGGTTTTTTCTGTAACATTAATCGTTTTGACACCTTTTCCTCCCCTGTTGGTAATCCTGTATTCATCAACAGGAGTTCTCTTGCCATAGCCTTTCTCTGAAACAACCAATACAGTTCTAGACTTATCCGCTGCATTCACACAAACCATTCCGATCACTTCATCCTTCGAATCATCAACCTCAATTCCTGTTACGCCAATTGCTCCCCTGCCTGTTGGCCTTACTTTATCTTCAGGGAACCTGATTGCCCTACCGGATTTCAATGCGAGCATGATTTCAGATTGTCCGTCTGTCATTCTGGCATTCAATAATTGATCACCTTCCACAATGGTGATGGCATTGACGCCATTGGCCCTAGGGCGACTAAAATCTGCCAATTCGGTTTTCTTAATGATACCTTGTTTGGTGCAGAGCATGATGTAATGGCTATTGACAAACTCCTCATCTTGCAGGTTTTTTACATCAATAATAGCCCTGATTTTATCGTCTTGCGGAAGTTGCATGAGGTTTTGGATAGCCCTGCCCTTTCCTTGTTTTTCACCATCTGGGATCTCATACACTTTCAGCCAATAGCACCTTCCCTTTTCTGTAAAGAATAATAATGTGTGGTGTGTAGATGCAACGAAGAGATGCTCGATATAGTCTTCCTGTCTGGTTTTACCGCCAATTGAACCCCTGCCACCTCTTTTCTGAGCCCTGAATTCATCAGCGGGTGTCCGCTTGATATAACCCATGTGGGAAACAGTTATCACAACATCTTCCTCTTTTATCAGGTCTTCAATCCTTACTTCATTATCCAGGTAAGTAATTTCCGTTCTGCGCTGATCTCCAAACTTTTCTTTGACCTCAGCCAGTTCCGCCTTGATAACGTCATAACGTTTTCCTTCATCAGAAAGCAAATCTTTCAGGTATGCAATCCATTTCATCACTTCTTCATACTCTTCACGGATCTTCTCAATCTCCATTCCTGTGAGTCTCTGCAACCTGAGCTCTAGCACGGCCTTTGCTTGAATTTCACTCATGCCAAACTCACTCATCAACCCTTCCCTGGCTTTTTCCGGATTAACTGCATTTCTGATAAGCTGAATTACAGCGTCAAGGTTATCCAGTGCAATCAGGTAACCTTGCAGAATGTGTGCTTTCTTTTCGGCTTCCCTTAACTGGTATTGTGTTCTTCTGATAACAACCTCGTGCCTGAATTCTATAAAAGATGAGATCAGGTCTTTGAGATTCAGGATACGGGGACGTCCTTTTACCAGTGCAACATTATTTATACCATAAGAAGTCTGCAAATCTGTGAACTTGTACAACTGGTTCACGATAACGTTGGCTACAGCATCTTTTCTTACATCAATTACAATCCTGGTTCCTTCTTTTTCATTGGATTCATTGTTGACATGCGTGATGCCATCAATTATTTTCTCAATAACCAACTGTCCAATCCGGGCCGTTAGCACGTCGCGGCTTACTTGATATGGAACTTCGGTGATTACAATTTGTTCCCTGCCATTTGGTTTGGTATCCACATTTACTTTTCCCCTCAAAACCACCCTACCCCGGCCAGTGTGCATGGCATTTTTGATTCCTTCCATGCCATAAATCATTCCTCCTCCAGGAAAATCAGGGGCTTTGACATGCTGCATCAATTCATCAATGGTAATTTCCCGGTTATCAACATATGCAATACAACCATCAATAACTTCAGAAAGGTTATGTGGCAGCATGTTCGTGGCCATACCTACCGCAATACCGCTGCTTCCATTTATAAGGAGATGGGGAACGCGGCTTGGAAGCACGGTTGGTTCTTCCAGTGAGTCATCAAAATTAAATTGAAAATCAACTGTGTCCTTGTCAATGTCATCCATCATGTAACCAGACATACGCTGGAGTCTGGCTTCTGTATAACGCATGGCAGCCGGACCTTCACCGTCAGGAGAGCCGAAGTTACCCTGTTTGTCGATTGTTGGATAGCGTGTATTCCACTCCTGCCCCATTCTTACCAAGGCATCGTAAACAGCTGTATCACCGTGTGGATGGTATTTACCGAGTACTTCACCTACAATCCTGGCACATTTACGGGTTGGTTTGTTGAAATCCATCCCGAGTTCATTCATCGCAAAAAGTATTCTTCTGTGAACGGGTTTTAACCCATCCCTCACATCAGGCAATGCCCTGCCTACGATAACACTCATCGAATAGTCGATGTAGGCAGCCTTCATTTGTTCTTCTATGTTAACAGGGATAATCCTGTTATCATCATGCGTTTGTTCCGGTAAATTTTGTTCTTCCATTGGAGAAAAAAGAGAGCTTTGTTAATTCTAAAATAAGTTAACAAATTTACTCATTTTCAGGGGCATATGCATCAAAACAATGTGCAGGAGTTATCCACTTTTTAACTTTCACCAGCCATATCCATGATGATCTCCCATTCTTCCTCAAGAACGGGTTGAACAGATAGTCTTCCAAGCCTGATTAGTGCCATGTTTGCCAACGCTGGTATGGCCTTTACTGCCGCAAGTGTAACGGTTTTTTTGAGTTTTTTGTAGGGTTTGAAATCAACCACTACCCATGCATTTTCTTCTGTTGTTGGGTCTTGGTAAAACTCCTTTTCCACTTCGGCAATACCAACTATTTCTAGTCCCTCGTTAGAATGGTAAAAAAAAGCCAGATCACCTTTTTTCATGGCTTTAAGGTTATTCCTTGCACCATAATTACGAACGCCATCCCAAAATGTGACTTTGTCAGCAACAAACTGATCCCAAGAATATTTGAATGGTTCGGATTTGATTAACCAATATGCCATAAAATAAATTTATTTCAATATCCACTGGCAAGTACATCAGCCAGGTGCATTGATTTTACCGGCATCTTATTAAATTCCATTACTCCCCCGATATGCATAAGACAGCTGAGGTCTGTGGAAATCAATACATCTGCTCCAGTATTGATGATATTCGTTGCTTTTTGTTCGCCCATGGCAGCAGAGATCGGCTCGTATTTTACAGAAAATGTTCCGCCAAAACCGCAACATGTCTCATTATCTGCAAGTTCTACAAGCTCCAGCCCCTTTACTTTTGACAGCAACTGCCTGGGCTCCTGCTTCAATTTATATTCTCTCAGTGCTGCACAGGAATCATGATAAGTAGCCTTGCAATTCAACTTTGCTCCAAAATCATCAACTTTCACCACATTAACCAAAAAGTCACTCAATTCGTAGACCCGGTTTTGTAAAGCTTTGATTTCTTTTTGGTTGGATGATTTGTCATAAATATCACCATAATAATTTCTGACGAAGCCGGCACATGATGCACTGGGCATTACGATATATTGCGCATCTGCAAAGTCATTCAGAAACTTATCGCATACTTTGCGTGAGTTATCCCAATAACCTGCATTGAATGCTGGTTGTCCGCAGCATGTTTGTTCTACATTGTATTTAACCATACAACCAGCCCTTTCAAGGACCTTGACCGTATTGAAAGCTGCTTCAGGATAGAGCTGATCAACAAAACAGGGTACAAATAAATGAACTCTCATGACTGAAAATTGAGCTGCTTATTATATTCATCTATGGTATAGCCCAAACTGATCATTTTTAATGCAGCATCCGCAGCCTCTTCACCTTTATGGCCATTTTTCCCTCCTATCCTTTCGAGCGCCTGCTCTAATGTATTTACCGTCAGTATGCCGAAAATTACAGGTACAGGTAATGTCAGGTTTAGCTGAAGTATTCCTTCTGAAACCATTTTACAGACATAGTCGAAATGAGGGGTATCTCCTTGGATAACGGTTCCCAATGCAATAAAAGCTTGCGGTTTATTATCCTTGTACTTGAGTTTTTCCCAACATTGCCTGATTGCAAAAGGGATTTCAACAGCGCCGGGTACCGTTAAGCTGATGATATTGCTTATGCCATTTGACTCAAGTTTATGGATTGCACCATCTTCAAGTTCATCTACAATATTACTGTTCCATTCAGTCTTAACTATAACAACACAGGCACCGTCTTTGATTTCGGTGCCTGCAGTAATGTCATTATTTCTGCCGATTGATGCCATTATTTGTTCATTTTGTGGCCCCCACTCTGGCGAGGTATTTATCTATGATGAATCCCTTTTCTGTTCTTGGATAAAGATCTTTGACCAACTGATACATTTCTGCAGCCTGATCTGCTTTACCACTCATTTCGCTTAATAAAGCACCCCTGAAAAGGTACTCTGAAGAAATAGCCTGGTCATCAGGGAAAAGCGTACCTGCTTTTCTGTAGTGAGCTATTGCATCATCATTTTTCTTCAATTCAGCCAAAGCATCACCCAATAACCCTTCTGCTTTTGCTTCAACCTGTTTTGCACCATTGGCATTGAAATCTTCAAGTTGATCTACTGCTTTCTGATAATCACCTAAATGCAGGTAACATTGACCTGCGTAAAGGTGTGCAAGATTTGCTGCTTTTGAACCACCATGCTTGCTTATAACTTTAAGGAAACCCGGAGTATTGGCCATGCCGTTCAGCGCAAGGTTAAATGAATCTTTCCTGAAATTGTTTTCAGCTGCGAAAAGATCTTCATTGGCTTTTTGTTCGCCGGGTATTTGAACCAGATTTTTATATGCTAGGTAACCGCCAACCACAACAATGACTGCAATTGCTGCAGTAATTACTTTTTTACTGTTTTTTTCCCAATATCCCATGGCTTTATCCACTGTTTCCTGGTCAGTACCTGCTTTGATTTTTGTATCTGTCATGTTCTTTATTTTGTGTTCTAATCTACAATAAATGGATAATCAGCCTGTTTGTAAACATCTTTCAGCAATTCATCATCAGACGGCCATGGACTCTCTTCAGCAAATTTGACGCATTCTTCAACTACCAGCCTGATTCTATCATTAATAGCTTCGATATCTGATTCAGGGACACTGAAAGTGTTTAATAACTTATCTTTTGTCACCTCAATCGGATCCCTGTCCTTATACTCTTCAACCTCGTCTTTTGAACGATATTTCTGAGGATCACTCATGGAGTGTCCTTTGTAACGGTAGGTTTTCATTTCAAGAAGCGTTGGTCCGTCTCCTTCTCTTGCACGCTTTACAGCCCTGGTTACCGCATCATGAACAGCCTCTGGATTCATGCCATCAACCATATCAGCTGGCATTTCGTAAGCATCTGCAAGCTTATAGATATCAACAACATTGGAAGTTCTCTCTACAGAGGTTCCCATGGCATAATTGTTGTTTTCACAGATAAATATTACGGGCAGCTTCCAAAGCATGGCAAGGTTAAAAGTTTCATGTAACATACCCTGACGTGCTGCACCATCTCCAAAGAAAGTCAGACAAACATTGTCTGTTCCTTTGTATTGTTCCGCAAATGCCAAACCTGCTCCAGTTCCAATTTGCGCTCCCACAATACCGTGTCCACCGAAAAAGTATTTTTCAACACTGAAAAAGTGCATACTTCCACCCTTTCCTTTGGAGCATCCGGTAGCTTTACCATAAAGCTCAGCCATGCATTCGTTGGCAGTCATGCCCTTGGCAAGCGCCAACCCATGATCACGGTATGCAGTAATAAACGGATCTTCCTGGCGTGTGGCAGTCATACATCCAGCAGCCAGAGCTTCCTGTCCGATATACAGGTGACAGAATCCCCTGATTTTCTGCATGCCATACAATTGTCCTGTCTTCTCTTCAAATTTGCGGAGGAGAAGCATTAACTCGTACCAGTAGAGGTAGGTTTCTTTTGTAAATTTAGTTGGACCCATAAGTCTTTATAAGATGCTTTAGGTTGAAAGATTTGCAAATATAGTGCGAAAAACACAAAATGTCTTTTTATAACCGCTATTCTCGGGCAATAAATTCCTGCTTTGGCGTAATTTTGCTGTTTATCACACTTTGTTCAGGATCAATCATATCAACCTTACCCATTTTCGCAACTACCAGTCTGCATCTTTTCAATTTGATGCACAGGTTTCTGCGGTCTGTGGATTGAATGGAACAGGCAAAACCAATTTGCTGGATGCTGTTTATTGCCTCTGTTTTACAAAAAGTTATCTCGGACTCTCAGATATTGCATCTGTAAGACAAGGATTGCAGGGATTCAATATTTCCGGAAGTTTTCAACAGAGGGGTGATAATTATCCTGTTTCAATAATCCTGCGTGAAAATGGTAAAAAGGAATTATGGGTAGATAAGGAACAGGTAACGCCATTTTCTGCTCATATCGGCCGCCTCCCGGTAGTTTTTGTTGCCCCTGACGATGTTGTGTTGATTACCGGAGGCAGCGAAGAAAGGCGGAAATTGATAGACACCATACTATCCCAAAAAAACAGTCAGTACCTGCTTCAACTTATTCGGTACAATAAATGTCTCCAAGACAGGAACAAATATCTCAGGTCTTGTGAAGATGGCAGGGTTGATCACCTGCTGTTGGATACCTTTGATGACCAACTGATTCAATCTGGAACCTATATTTTGACTCAAAGGTTAATCTTCATGGATTCCTTTCTGCCGCTGGTAAGTGAACGTTTTGCTTACATTGCAGCAGATGCCGAGTGTCCATCTTTCCGTTTTGTACCATCAACAACCCCTGAACTTTACCGCAGTGACCTTACCGGAAAAAGACAAAAAGATATCCTGCTTCAAAGAACCTCAGTTGGGATCCACAGGGATGAACTCGAAATAACCCTGTTTGACTCGCCGTTCAAACAAATTGCATCACAGGGACAGAAAAAAAGCCTGCTTTTTGCACTCAAACTTGCAGAATTTACAATGCTCAAGAATCATTTTGGCTTTGAACCGCTTTTGCTACTCGATGATATTTTTGAAAAACTTGATCAAAAACGTCTGCACATGCTCCTGAATTGGGTTTGTGTTCAAAACAGCGGACAGGTAATCATGTCTGATACCCACGCAGATAGAATTAATGCAGCACTGACTGATTTGAATATTCCATTCACCCTTTTAAAACCCTAACCATGCCGGATGCGATATCATTGGGTGATGCCCTGAAAAAATTCCTTGCCAAGAGCCGCTTTAAATACAATATACAAGCTTTTCAGATTGAAGATCACTGGGAAAAAGTAATGGGACAAACCATTGCAAAATTCACCGATAAACTTGAAATCCGGGATGGAACCCTGTTTATTCATACCGAAGTGGCACCGCTAAAAACAGAACTTGTTTTTCAGAAATCGCTCATTATCGAACGGATTAATGAAAGTGTGGGTGAAAAAATGATCAGGGATGTAGTTATCCTGTAAATCAAAAAGTAAACCTGATTCCTATTCCTCCCCAACCTTCAAATCCGGAACCATTGCCAAATTCAAAGGATGGTTGCCAGTCGATAGATAAATTCAAAGGTGCTCCCTGAACTTTGTAGTCGATACCCAGAACGCCATCTATACCTATCAAAGAACCGCCTTCGTAATATTTGGAATTGTAAAACCCAACGTGTGCACCTGCCCCGTAGTACCACCGTAAGCCTGAAGCATTAAAAAGCGGATTATGAACTTCATACAGCAGTGTAGCCCTAAAACCTTTATTCCAAAAAGAAGCAAGACCCTCCAGGTAATTGGTGCCATCCAGACTTTGCTTAAATGAAATAGAACCGGGGTACATTTTTACACCAATTGCGGTGCTGTATTCACTTGAAGTATTTTGTGCATTGACCGCTGTCAGACTGCTTACAATCAGTAAGGTAACAAGAATTATGAATGATTTTTTCATGTGTGCAATTAACACCATGATTTGAAATCATAACGCAGTAAAGCTTATAAATTTATCTTAAAATGCGAATAACTACAATCTCACTACTTTTCAATCTCATTGATGCGCTTGAGGAAGAGGTGGATATCTTTTCTGCCATATTTTGCCAGAATCTGTCCCTGACGAAGGTGAAACAATGTTGGGTTGGTTCTTGCTGCTGTTTTGATAGATACAAGATCTCCCTTCATCACAGGAAGTGTGATATTATTTTGTTTTAAAATAGCTGTCATGTTTTCCGCATCGGAAGTAACTACAAAAAATCCAGATGTGCCAAGCACTTTGGCAATTTCACTGACATCTTTCACCCATTTAGCTTGTTTGTTATCCAGCGTTCTTGCAAAAAGGATCAACTGGTCTTCAGCATCGTTGAGAATAGCAGCTGTAGTATCATTGCCTGATGGGGAGATGATAACAAAATCCTTGATGGGTGGTTTGGCATTACCTTCCCTGATAAGTTTGTCGTATCTGCGTAAAAAAGTATAAGCACTGTCATTGAAATCTGCAGGGAAATGCTCTGCATCAAACTCTACTTCCTGTCCATTGTGCTGATACACAAAATTAATGACCGTGCTGTCTGGTATAGCTCCTGAAGGAATCTGCATACCTTCATTGATGTTGTTGCCAACTTTAAAGGGCAGGCAATCTAAAACAGGCAAATGATCCAATACATAGAATTGTACCCAGACACTCAGGAATGCAGTACCTGCTAATAAAGCTGTTGCTTTAACAGGTTTAAGCCAGGAGCTCACCGCTTTCTTTTTGATCAGGAGTATGCTGATCATTACAAAAAGTATGATGTCTTTGATGAACGATTCCATTGCAGTAAGCTTGATGCAATCCCCAAAGCAACCACACTCTCTTACCTTGCCTGAAAAAACTGCATATCCAGTAAGGAAAGTGAAAAATACAATGAGCAAAAAAAGCAAAATGCTGAACAACCTGAACTGCCATCCGATGATCACAGCAACGCCGGCAATGATTTCAAATGCAATCATGGCTATTGAGAAAAACAGGGTGTAATCATTTAAGGCATGCCAGCCCCAGATCTCAAAAAACTCCTGCATCTTGTAGCTGAGTCCCATTGGATCATTGGCCTTGATCAGTCCACTGAAAATGAACAAAATACCTACAAACCACCTTAATATTACGATCAATGCTTTCATATATACTGATTATGCTGTGTGTCCTTTTTTTCCTTCACTGATGAGTATGAGTCCGAATACCGCGTAATTGACGATATCTATAAAATTCGCATCAATTCCCTCACTGATCATTGTTTTTCCGTCGTTTGCCAGAATTTGTTTGATGCGGCTGAGCTTTGTAATAATCAGGTCAACGAAGCTCTCCTGACTCATATCCCTCCAAGCTTCTCCATAATCATGGTTCTTGTCGAGCATGGTATTGCGTGCCTTAGCCACATTTTGTTCATACAGACTGAGCGCTGTTGATGTTTCCAGCTCTTCTACCAGGGCATTGCCTTTGTCAAGCTGAACGAGACCTATTATACCATAATTAACTATGCCTTTCAACTCGCTTTGTATGTCCTCTCCTACCTTGTTGACTTTTTTATCCTGGATTGTTCTGATACGCATCGCTTTGATGTATATCTGATCGGTTATGGATATGATGCGAAGACACCTCCAGGATGTTCCATAATCCATTGTTTTTTTATGGAATATCTCTTTGCAGGATTGAACTGCGTGATCGTATTGCTTGTTGGTATCCAGTTCCATTTCACATCTTTTTGTGTCATTTTAATCCATTTGTTTGAAATAAAACAACTTTGCACCATGAATAGCAAAAATAACGAAGGAAACGATATAAAACGGATTCATTCAAAAGGACTTACACTGGACCTTTCAAGACCACTGGTTATGGGTGTAGTCAATTGTAACCAGGATTCCTTTTTTGCAGGCAGCAGGGTGAGCAGCATGGAAAGTGTAAGGATGAAACTGGATCAGCTTGTTAGCGAAGGTGCTGATATAATAGACATTGGAGGCCGTAGTTCCCGACCGGGAAGTGCAGATATATCTGTGGAGGAGGAAATGGACCGCGTAGGTGATGCTATCGGTTATATGCAAAGGGTTTATCCTGATGTTTGGACTTCCATTGATACAACCCAGGCGGCAGTTGCAATGGCAGCAATAAATGGCGGTGTTAGGATTGTCAATGACATCAGTTCTGGAGACATGGACGATTTGATGTTACCTACTGTGGCCAAATTAGGGGTTCCATACATTTGTATGCACATGAGAGGTACCCCGGCTACTATGCAGGAAAGTCCTGTTTACGAAGATGTTGTTTCGGAAATTTCCACTTATTTAAGTGGAAAAATTGCAGCATGCAAACAGCTTGGTATTCAAGAAGTGATTGTAGATCCCGGTTTTGGTTTTGGTAAAACAATTGAACACAATTATGTTTTACTGAAAAATCTGTCGTCAGTAGTATCACCTGAAATACCCTTGTTGGTTGGGTTTTCCCGTAAGTCGATGATTTATAAATTACTTGGGATTACTGCAGAGGAAGCTTTGAACGGCACTACGGCATTGAATATGGCAGCATTGCTGAAAGGTGCCTCTATTTTGCGGGTACATGATGTAAAGGAAGCAAGGGAAGTTGTCAGACTCTTCAATGCAATGCAATAAAAAAGGGGCAAAAGCCCCTTTTTTAATAAGTTTATCTGCCAGCTCCCGGAGGCATGTTTGCCGGAGGGGCTTTTGGTAAATCCTTTACTTCAAGCACTTCGATATCAAAGATCAGGTTTTCCATTGGTTTGATTGCGGGAGGGCTACCCTGTGCGCCATAACCATTGCTGGAGGGAATAAACATCCTTCCCTTGCTACCCACACGGAATGCAGTAATACCTTCAAGCATACCTTGAATAGCTCCTTCTTGTTTGGAAACAAAGAAGAAAGTATCCAGACCATGTTTTTGTAATTGTTTTGCTGTATCCATGTTTGAATCAAAGTACTTGCCTTCAAAATTATAACCATTGTATTTGATACCTATGAGCTGACCGGAATCAGCTTTCTTACCAGTACCTTCCTGATCAATCACAACATAGAGATTGTTATTGATGTTCATGGCATTGATTTTCTTCAAGCTGAGGTATTTTTCGATGGCAGCCATTTCACCAGCTTTGAATTTGTCGATTTCAGCCTTGTATGCTTCAATAGCATAATCGCGTGATGCTTTTCCGTCTTTATTTTTATAAACGGCGAGTATCTTCAAGGTTGATTGTAACTTGTCGCCTTTCTTCATAAAAGGAGGAACGCCAAACTGAGATCCCTTTTGCAGGGTATCAAAATTTTGGAAGCAGACCATGCTGTCTCCAACTTTCAATTTAGTCATCACTTCAGAAAAATCATGGAAACGACCGATGCTGTCTACCTGATCGAATGCAGGAATTGAACCATAGGTGTTTGCAACAAGAGAGTCCTTGTAAGTGAGTTTGTATTCAAACTTCACAAAATCGCCATGCTCGAGTTTTTCTGTGCCGCTTCCTGCAATGATCTTGTATTCAAGACCGGACTTGGATTTTTCAAAGCCTACATTTTTACAGGCACCCAGCAGGAGGATACCTAAAGTGGCTAATAACAGGTTTGTTTTTTTCATTTTTGGTTTATTGTTAAAGCGTTGAATTCTTTTAATGCCTTTTTGAACTGATTTACATTTTCTTCAAGCGAGTCAATACTTCTTCCACCTGAGGCATTGTAATGTCCTCCTCCCCTGAAGTATTTCCTGGCAAATGTATTGCAGTCAAATGTCTCTTTGCTTCGAAACGACCATTTTCTCTCCTCATCTCTATCAATCAACAATGCAGCCATTTCAATTCCCTGGATTGAAAGGGGGTAGTTAACCAATCCTTCTGTATCCCCGGTTTTGATGTGATAACGTAAAATGTCTGATTTTGGTATGGCAATGATAGCAGTATTGTGTTCATACAACACTTCAAGCCGGTGGGTAAGCACATGTCCAATGAACCTGAGCCTGTTTTCCTGGAAATTATCAAGAATACTGGTATGAATCCGGGGATGGTCAATCCCAAATCCCATCAGTTCAGCTACCATAAAATGGACACTGGGTGTGGTGGATGAAAACCTGAAGGAACCGGTATCAGACATGACCCCTGCATACAAACAAGTTGCAATATCACGGTCCAACAACTCTTTCTTACCTGACATAAGGATAAAATCATAGACCATCTCTGCAGTGGAACTCTTGCGTATGTCACTTATGCCACAATAAAAAGAGGCAGTATCAGGTTCACGGTGATGATCTATGAGTACTTTTTTGGAGGATAAAGAAAAAAGTATCGACTCCATGTGGCGGGTCCTGCTGAAATGATTGTGATCCAGGCAGAATATCCAATCTGCAGCAAATAAGTATTCCTTAGCCAACGAATTATTTGCTTCAAAATCTATCACCTTTTCAACGCCTGGCATCCACTTGAGGAAGTCAGCCCAATTGGTTGGAGAGATTACTATAACCTGGTATCCCTGTTTATCAAAAAAGTGAAAAAGAGCCAGCGTAGAGCCCATTGCATCGGGATCTGGCTTTTGATGCATCGTAATTACAATCCGGTCTTCCGGCTTCAATTCTTCAAAAACTGTATTGATTTCTTTCATAAAGCGGTGCAAATGTACATTCTTTTTTCTTGGTAACTGCTTTGTCTTGCTTTACCTTTGCCCCCAAAAATCAAGCTAAAATGAGCAACAGAACGTTTACAATGATCAAGCCCGATGCTTTTGCCAGTGGTTATACAGGAGCAATCCTGAAACAGATTGAAGGTGCAGGCTTCAGGATTGTAGCCATGAAACTAACCAGACTTTCTGCTGAAAAGGCAGGTGAGTTTTATGCAGTACACGCTGAGAGACCTTTTTATGGTGAATTGGTTGAATTCATGAGCAGCGCTCCAATTGTAGCTGCCATCCTTGAAAAAGACAATGCTGTGGAAGATTTCCGTAAATTGATTGGTGCTACCAACCCGGCTAATGCTGAAGAGGGTACTATCAGGAAAATTTATGCTAAAAGTGTGGGTGAGAATGCAGTTCACGGTAGCGATAGCGATGAGAATGCTGCCATTGAAGGCAACTTCTTTTTTTCTGCTTTTGAGCGAATCTAGTATTTCAGGAGTCTGACTCCATCTCACTGATTATATTTTACTCCGGCGTGTAGGTTTGGATGCATAACCCTTCTTATCACGCCGGATTCTTTTTTCCAACCATCCCGTTTTTTCTTTGTTATCAGTTTATGGCATATAATTCTCTTGAATCTTGTTTACTGGATCTTGAAGCCAATGGTAGGTTGATCAGGGTAAAGGAAGAAGTAGATCCATATTTAGAGATGGCTACTGTACACCACCGGGTATACGAAGCTGGTGGTCCGGCATTACTTTTCGAACGCGTAAAAGGATCCAGATTTCGGGCTGCTTCCAATATTTTTGGCACATTAGACAGAAGCAGGTTTATTTTCAGGGACACACTTAAGCATGTGCAGCAGCTGATTGATCTCAAAAACGATCCTATTCAGGCCCTGAAGAATCCCCTCAGCTCAATAGGTACCGCAATGGCAGCCTTGAAGGCACTTCCTTTAAGAAACCCGCTAAGCAAACCGGTACTCTACGAAGAAATTCACATCAGCGATATACCTCAGATTCAACACTGGCCAATGGATGGGGGTGCATTTGTTACACTACCCCAGGTTTATTCTGAAGATCCGGACCAGCCAGGCATCATGAAATCAAACCTGGGCATGTATAGGATTCAATTATCCGGGAATGACTATGTTCAGGATAAGGAAATAGGATTGCATTATCAGTTGCACCGGGGGATAGGGGTTCACCAGACCAAGGCCAATAAAAAGGGACAACCACTGAAGGTAAGTGTTTTTGCGGGCGGACCACCCTCCCATTCAGTGTCAGCTGTTATGCCGCTGCCTGAAGGACTCAGTGAGATGACTTTTGCCGGTGCATTGGGTGGCCGAAGGTTCAGGTACTGTTACCGGGATGGATTTGCTGTAAGTACCGATGCGGATTTTGTTATCACCGGAGAAGTTTATCCCGGTGAAAATAAACCTGAAGGTCCGTTTGGTGACCACCTGGGTTATTACAGCCTAACACATCCTTTTCCATTGATGCGGGTACATAAAGTCTATGCCAGAAAAAATGCGATCTGGCCTTTTACTGTTGTAGGCAGACCGCCTCAGGAAGATACCAGTTTCGGACAATTGATTCACGAGATTACAGGTTCCGCCATACCCAATGAAATTCCTGGAGTAAAAGAAGTCCATGCCGTTGACGCAGCAGGCGTTCATCCACTGTTGCTGGCAATCGGCAGTGAGCGGTATACACCCTATATGCCAACCAAACAACCTGCAGAACTCCTTACCATCGCCAACCATATCCTCGGTACCGGTCAGCTTAGCCTCGCCAAATACCTGTTTATTACAGCAGATGATGCCGGTCAGCTTCATACCCACGATATACAAAAATACTTTAGTTATCTGCTGGAAAGAATTAGAAATGAGCGTGATATACACTTCCATACACATACAACTATTGATACGCTGGATTATTCTGGCACAGGACTCAATACTGGAAGTAAAGTAGTTTTTGCGGCTTATGGGGAGCCCGTCAGGGAGTTGTCTAGAGAACTGCCTGATGCATTGAAAACTTTAAATGGGGTGAAAGATTGCAAGATGATTATGCCAGGTGTGCTGGCACTCCAAAGTGTGCCCTATCATAATGCGAGTGAAACCGCCAAAGAAGTGGCTGCACTCAACAGTCAGCTGGCT
>JBDLUZ010000020.1:0-15821 GCA_039805045.1 Bacteroidota bacterium
TACCCTATATTATAACAAGCTTTTTTCTCGCAATAATCAAGTTGTACTAACTAAAGATCTCATTAGGAACCATTTTAATGAATTGCGATCAACTTGTTTTACTGATAAGGTATTTACAAAATCTACAGGAGGTTCTACTGGTAATCCTTTAGTCTATTTGACCACGCAGAATGCACAATCCTTTATGTGGGCAGCAATTTTTCTTTCCTGGGAAGCAGCTGGTTATAAAATAGGGGATAAGGTTGCATTTATAGCTGGTACTTCTCTGCAAAAATCAGATATTAAACACAAGTACTTTTATAAGTTACTCAATGTAACGATTTATTCAGCTTATACGCTCGAAGACAAGCATATTAAATCGTATTTGGATAGTATTGCCATGAAGAAGATTAAGCTTATTTATGCTTATGCTTCCGTTTTAGATCGATTTGCAGATTACATACTGAAGATGAATATTCATCCGGTAAACAGTGTTATAGCGATTGTTTCAACTGCTGAAGTTTTGTCTGACAATGTTAGGGACAAGATTGAAAAAGCTTTTGGAGTTAAAGTGTATAATCAATATGGATGCAATGAAGCTGGTATTACAGCATTCGAGTGTGAGAAGGGAAGTATGCATTTAGTGAGCTCGGGTAGTTGGGCTTATACTGATGACCAAAATAATCTTATCGCCACCAATCTTGTTAATAAAGCTTTTGTTTTTATTAATTATTTTACAGGAGACAAACTAACTTTTAATCATACGCAGGTCTGTTCTTGCGGGCGCGGATATCCCATTATTTCTGAAATAATAGGCCGTACATTTGACTTTGTTAAGGATTCCACTGGTAAGGTACTCAATGGTGCTTTTTTTAGTATTTTATTCAGATCAGATGCTTCTATTGAAAGGTATCAGATTCAGTATGATTTGACCACCATTAAAGTAGTACTTAAAGTAAACACTGATTCTAATCATACAGATACATATCACAAGTTTGTTTCTATTGTTCAGAATTATTTGAAATTTGATCAATATGAAATAGTTATTAATGAGCCTTTCATATCCATTCCGAATGGAAAACATCTTCAGGTAGTAGACTTAACAAAAAAAATGCATGAATATTTGGTTTGATATTTCTAATTCTCCTCATGTACATATGTGGAACGGTATAATTGATGAATTAAAAGAGCGTGGTCACAATGTGATTATAACATCCAGACCATTGGCAAATACCATTCTTTTACTAGATCAGTTTAACATTCAGCATACTGTTGTTGGTAATCATTATGGTAAGAATTTATTTAAAAAATTAGTTGGTTTTCCAGTAAGGATATTTCAATTGTGGAGATTCCTGAAAGACAAAAAGATTAATGTTGCTGTATCACAAAGTTCCTTTCATTCTCCTATTGTTGCTTTTTTGTTGCGTGTACCATCAATTTATACCAACGATAATGAACATGCTAAAGGAAACATCCCGGCTTTTATTTTTGCCACAAACATTTTTATTCCTGAAAGCATGAAGTTTAATACTCTGTTAAGACTATTAAATTTTAAAATACATGTTTATCCTGGCATAAAAGAAGGTATTTACTTATGGAAAAGTGCCCAAAAAATTATTAGTTTAAGAAATTCGGATGTTTCCAAATTGGCTAGAATATATGTTCGTCCAGAGCCATCTACGGCTCAATATTATGTTGGAAAACTGAATTTCCTTGATGAATTGCTTAGGGATCTCGATAATAAAATACCTGTTACTGTTTTAACTAGAAATAGCGAACAGTTTAAACATTATTGTGAGTCAGGATTTAACAGTATTTCAGTTCCTGAAAAGCCAATTTCTTTTCAGGATATAGCATCTGATTGTCTACTTTTTATAGGTGCTGGTGGTTCAATGACAAGGGAGATGGCTATTGTAGGCGTTCCTACAATTTCTGTATATCAGGATAAGCTTTTAGGCGTTGATGAAGAATTGGTTAATGCCGGTAAAATGACTCATGAGGTAGATTTAGATTATCCCAAGGTTCAGTCATTTATTAAAACATACGCAGACAAGCCTTTGGATAACACATTAATGTTAAAAGGGAAAAAAGCTTATGACATGATATTTTCTAAAATAGCCAACTATCAAAATTAAATATTTACTGCATGAAGAAAATCGGACTTATAGGAGCAGGGAAAATGGGTATTTCCCATCTATCCATTCTTGGGATGCATCCAGACGTTGATGTTGTTGGTGTTGCTGATAAATCGCCTTTAGTGACCGACGTATTACGTAAATTAACCAAATTTCCTGTTTATGCTGATTATAGGGAACTTTTGGATAGGGAGAAGCCAGATGCTGTTTTTATAGCAACTCCCACCAAATTTCATGATTCACTTGTATCTGAAATGATAGCAGACAACATTCACGTTTTTGTAGAAAAACCCTTTTGTTTACGTGCTGAAAATGGAAGTAGAATTGTTTCTCGGGTGAGAGAAAATAATATCGTTAATCAAGTGGGGTATCACAATAAATTTATCGGCACATTTACAGAAACCAAAAAATTATTGGATTCTGGTTTCTTGGGTAATATAACCCATTTTTCAGGATCTATGTCTGGTCCAGTAGTAGTTAACAGTAAAGATGGCACATGGAGAGCAAATCCTGATGAAGGTGGAGGTTGTTTAATGGATTATGCTGCTCATATTTTGGATTTAATTAATCATCTTATTGGAAAACTTGAAACTGTTAAAGGCGCTGATTTGATTTCCATTTATTCAAAAAATGTTGAAGATGCCATTTTTTGTTTACTGGAAACTGCTGACGGTGTCCATGGCATGATTAATGTTAACTGGAGTGACGATACCTATAGAAAGATGTCTACGTCTTTGATAATTCATTGCGAAAAAGGTAAAATTGAAGTAGATACAACTGAATTAAAGGTTTATTTTAAGAATACCGATGTTCCACTTACATATGAAAAGGGATGGAATATTCGGCATATAAATACGCTTACTCCAACTGTCAATTATTATCTGCGTGGAGAAGAATATTCTTTACAAATTGATAAGTTCATTGGCGCACTCAATGGTACTACGGCTAATGATATCAATACATTTGAAACAGCATTTCAAACAGACTTAATCATTGATAAGATAAAGCGATTTAAAAATTAATTATGGAACGTATTTTGTTTGGTGACAATCAATTTTTCGGGATTAACCATATTTCTGATCAAAAATCAAGAGAGCAATCTATCTTATTTCGTAAGGATTCTGCGATACTTAATACACTTAATGTAGCCAAAACAGCCGGAGTTAATACTTTCATGTGTACAACGCATGATCGTATGAAGGGTATTACTAACTTAATACGAAATTCTGGTAAGCTTTATAGTGATTACACCATATATCCCTGTTTGCCATATGCGCATAAATACGCCAATGCGGTAACTGAATTAGGTTTTTCAGGGGCTATGAAAGAATTTATGCCAGATAATTTGCTTGGATCACTTTTTAAAGGCAGTACTGCTGTCATCACAAGAAATTATATCGCATTAATGGAATTATTTGTAGATGCGGAGTTGAAAAATTTTAAAGGTCTTAATACCCCGGTTATTTTCCTTCAGAACGTAATTGCCGATCTTTTGCTAGGTTTAGGTATGGGCGATGTAATCAAAGCTTTTGATGATTATATACGCAAGAAGTATAAAGCTGAGCCAGGTTACATTACCATGAATCTACCTGCCATGCTTCATTTTCTGAATAAACAAGACATTTACAACCCAATTATTTGTACGTCCATCAATGTTGACGGTTTCAGAATGTCTGGTGGTAAGTCTGCATATGAAAAGGTTTTGTCGGCCAGTAAGTGTCGCGTTATTGCCATGCAAATATTTTCTGGCGGTGCCGCTAATACCTCTACTGCCATTAAATATGTTTGTTCTTTACCTGGAATTGAATCCATCTTGTTTGGAGCATCAAAAGCATATCATATACAAGAGACAATTGATTTAATCAGGAAACAGGATTTACTTCAATTTCATAACATATCTACCAATCATTTAGAATCTGTATTATGAAATTAACACTTGTTGCAGGAGCCAGACCTAATTTTATGAAGATTGCACCTATTATCAATGCAATTAACAATAAACGCAATTATGGAATCCCCATTGATTTCAGACTTGTTCATACCGGGCAGCATTTTGACACCACCATGAGTGGTACATTTTTCAAACAATTAGGTATTCCAGCTCCACATGTCAACCTTGAAGCCGGGGGAGGATCCCAAGCTCAGCAAACTGCTGCGATTTTAATTGGTTTTGAAAAGGAATTGCTTTCACACCGACCTGATATGGTTATTGTTGTTGGCGATGTTACATCAACAATGGCAGCTACAGTAACAGCCAAGAAGTTGAATATTCCAGTGGCACATGTTGAGGCAGGAATCCGTTCGGGCGATTTAACCATGCCCGAAGAGATAAACAGACTCATCACAGATTCAATTTGTGACGAATATTTTACCACCACACAAATGGCTTCAGATAACCTATTAAACTGCCATATTGATCAAGAAAAGATTCACTTGGTTGGTAATACTATGATAGATACACTTTATAAACATTTAAATGATGCAAGGCCTCCTGATTTTTGGAATTCCTTGAATCTTACCAAAAATAATTATCTGCTTTTAACATTACACCGTCCTGCAAATGTTGATGATATTGCAAAGTTGCAATCGATATTAGCCGTTTTAGAGCAAAATACTTTTGACTTGCCTGTTATTTTCCCTGTTCATCCGCGGACTAAACAGCGGATTTCATCTATTTCATCCTTATATCCAGGTTTAAAATCCACAGATCCACTTGGTTATTTTGAATTTATTTATCTTTTAAAAAATGCAAGAGGCATTGTTACTGATTCCGGTGGTATTACAGAAGAAGCTACGGTATTGAATATTCCGTGTATTACATTAAGAGATTCAACAGAAAGACCTGAAACTGTTTTATTGGGAACTAATGTGCTCGTTGGTGATGATTTAATCCTTTTACAGGAAAATATAAATTTAATGGTAGAAGGTAATTGGAAGCAAAGTTCGATTCCTGATTTTTGGGATGGACATGCAGCAGAAAGAATAATAGAAAGTATTTTGGAAAAACACATAGCGTATGAGTTAGTTTGAATGATTTAAAATAACCTGGTATGAACCGTGAATATTTCAAGTCTCTTCAGACATTTTTAATTTTGGTTGATTTGTTTGTGCTAAATGCATCTCTTGCATCAGCATTTACCATGAATAATAATGTTCTTTTGGGTAATACTACCTTATTATTAGTTGCAGTTATGTTTATTCATACTGGATGGTTTATCTTTTATTTTCTTTCCGGTACTTACAGAAGAAATTCAATAATTAAGTTTGATCTTTTTATTAAAAAATCTCTGATTGCTACTTTTTACCTTTGCTTATTTATACTTTTCACACTATTTATTTCCGCCTATACGCAATTACTTAGCTTTCCCGTTTTTCACTTTCTGCTGCTATATATTCCAGGTTTATTTATATGCAGGATTTTATTTTATTATAGTAGAAAATATTTTTCTCAAAATACTGATTTGATCAATAAAGTTGCAATTATAGGTTATAATGATACCGCAAGAAAGCTGGCTGATTATCTGGAAGAGGATCTGATTAATACAAGATTGGTTGGTTATTTTGCAAATAAGCATTGCATCACTGAATTGACTAATTATCCGATTCTGTCTGACTTGTCAACAGCTATTCAAACCGCATCTTCACATCAGGTACAGGAAATATATTCAACTATTTCACCTGAAGACGACAAAGAGATTTATAAAATCATGTTGGAATCAGAACAACATTGCATAAGGTTTAAATTTGTTCCAAGTTTACATGCTTTTTACAACAAACCTTTTCACACGCAATTTTACAATGACCTGCCTATTCTTTCTCCTTTTCCTGATCCGCTTGATGATCCGGGTAATAGGTTTAAGAAAAGAATTCTTGATATAACTGTTGGTTTTTTTGTAGTAATTTTTGTTTTATCATGGCTTTTGCCGTTGTTGTCTTTAATTATTTATCTCGAGTCTGGCGGCCCAATATTTTTCCTTCAGAAACGCACTGGGAAAGGTGATAAGCCTTTTACTTGTTTCAAATTCAGAACAATGCGTATAAATCCTGATAAGGAACATGTTCAGGCAGAAAAGAACGATGTGCGTGTCACTAAAATTGGATCATTATTGCGGAAAACCAGTCTGGATGAATTTCCCCAGTTTATTAATGTTTTACTCGGACAAATGAGTGTTGTTGGTCCTCGTCCGCATATGATCAGACATACTCAGGAGTTTTCTCAGCTTGTTGACCATTACATGGTCAGACAATTGCTGAAGCCTGGTATAACCGGATGGGCCCAGGTAAATGGTTACCGTGGAGAGATTACCCATCCGGACCAGTTGAAGATGCGTGTATCAAATGATCTCTGGTACCTTGAAAACTGGAATATTTGGCTAGATTTCCGTATCATTTTTCTAACTGCAACAGGTATATTCAGAGGTGATAAACACGCGTATTAAACATTTTTAAATTTTTACCATTGTATATGATTTTGTTCCGGTGCCAACTCTAACTTTAACTAAATAGGTGCCTTTTGAAAATGAATTGCCGAAGCTGTATTGTCTGTATACATCTCCCTGTGTAGCATACACAAGTATACCTTGGGTATTGTAGACTGTAATATACACGGTATAAGGACCATGGATTCTACTAAGTTGGAGTTTAAAATAATTGGTGGTAGGATTTGGCCAGATTGTCACCTTAAATTTTGGATTGAGGTACGTGTCAGTACTTTCAGCCAGTATTACACTCTTTAAGGTAACACAACCATTATTGTCTTTCGTGTTAAAATTGTAAGTACCTGCTGAAAGGTTGCTAAACAAAGAATTTGTTTGGTAAATACCTCCGTTTACGGCATACAAATAGGGGTTAGTTCCGCCTGTAGCTGCTATTGAAACCGTTGTTGTTCCCCCCGCAGTTGTAATACTTCCAGCAGTTAGGTTTGCTGCAAGTATTGTTGGTTGGTTTAAGCTAACACTGATTGAATCATTGGTGCCATTTGCATCTTTTACATAGAAACGATGTGTGCCTGCTTTTACTTTAAATATTCCGGTTCCTGTATATGGTTGTTTTCCTCCTGTAGCACTGATTGTGACAGTGGTACTGTCTCCAAAACATTTGATTTGTCCGCTTACAGCTCCGATTACAAGTGGTGCAGGTTTTTCAACTACTATTGAAGTTGCTTCATAGATTCCAGCATCCGGATTTCCCTGAATAGCTTTACCAGAATAATCTGTGCTTAATCCAACCGGGGTTCCAAAATCTATAGCCCTGGAAGATGCTAGTGGTGACAGATCCCAGCTGGCGGGATCACCACTGGTGGCATTAAACAAGGCTAAATCAGTACCAAGTAATTCTGTATTATTCAGGGTTATACCTGGAGTTCCGGTAGTCATCTTGTAGATGTTATTTGTATGGATCATCTGACCGCTGTTGAATTTGCTTCCTGCCACAGTAACTCCTGATGTTAACCAGAAAATATTGTTTTTAAGTACAACAAGTCCAGGATTGCCAGTACCCGCCATCCAGAATAATACACTTGGTTTGGTATACTGTTTCAATGTTTCAATCACTACATTGTTGTAATACTGTAGATTTTTTATTGATACTGTAAATGTTGATCCATTTTGATAAACACCGATTATACCACAATTGATGATTTTGTTATAGGCTATCAGGTTGTTTTCAGCAATACCACCTGAGCTGCTGCCAACTTCAAGAAATCCATTGCAGTTGATAGCTGTATTGTACATGACCTGATTGTTGTTCATGGCAGAACCAAAGAATTCAACGGCTCCTCCATCAAAGCCATAGTCATAACTTGAGGCCCAGCACTCTTCAAACCGATTGTTCAGAATTTTATTGTTTGAACTCCCAATAACCATGGGATTTGCTCCGTAATCATCATCCGGATTAACACTCGTGGGTGTATTTCTTACCATCCGCAAGTTATGCAGCAAATTTCCTGTAATTGTTGTAAAATCTGAACCTGCATAGACCGCTATGCCTACCCCCACAAGTGAAATATCGCAGTTGCTGATCGTACAGTTTGGAGAGTTTGAAATGTTTATTGCATAACTGATTTTAGCCTGAACGCTATGGTCTGTAGCACTGATCGACCGGTCTGTTATTTTCAGACCATTGATGACGATAAATTGCCTGTTACTGATGTTTATGATATCAGATACAGCGTTGTTAAATTCTGGTAGCGTTCCAGAGCCGTAATTAGTGTAGACGATTGGTTTGCCGGCTACCCCTGACCTTTGAATTACTAACCTGCCTGAGTAAAGTTGTCCTCTTTTAAAAAATACGGAATCACCCGGATTGAGTAAGGTAGTGCCGGCATTAGCCGCACTGATTGTTTTCCAGGGATAGAGAAGGCTGCCATTTGCTGAAGTTGCTGTTGAACTGGGGTCAACATAATAGTTGGTAGCCTGCACAGTTGAATAGATCAGCAGCACGAAAAGCATGGCTGCGATGCGCTTGGTTACTTTGTAAGATAGATTTTTCATGTTGTACTGGATTTGAATAAACAATATTGTTTGCTACTGTTCTTAAAATTAAACGTGTTAATTCAGGGATATTACCCAAAATCATTTTTCATGAAAGATTTAGAAATTGTTTATACCCCATCAGGTATTCATTTTACGACACCATTAACAAATATTCCCTAACGGGTACCGGATGAATATTGCCAAAACAGTAAAGGCGCATCGCAAATTGAAAAGGCTAAGCCAGGTTGAGTTTGCTATAAAATGTGGTGTAGGCTTACGTTTTATCAGGGAACTGGAACAAGGGAAAAAAACCCTCCGGCTTGATAAAGTAAATCAGGTCTTGAATTACCTGGGTTATGAGGCGGGAGCAATTAAGATTGAATAGATAGTTTAATGACTGGGTTATTGTCATATATTTTTGGTCCGGATTTTGGTGATTCCCCTATTTTTTATCTTTAAAGTATACATTATCAATCAGATAAGTTATTTTAATGATGTCCCTTATAGTCAAAATTTATATTGGTTATGTTGATAATAACCTATTTCCCCACCTATTTCGTCACCTATTTGTATCAAATGATACTTTTATTGTTTGAAATTCACCATTTACATAATGAAAGCGGTCTTATTCAACATACTAGCCATTCGGCACCGCTGATTTATGAAACGGCACCCTACACTTCAGAACCCGTGGACTTCCATGGGTTTTGTTTTGATTCCACCTTCAAACGGCATTATCTTTGTTTCCTAAACCCACATGCATGAACAAGCTTTTTGCTTTCCTCTTTATACTGATCTCCGTTGCTGTTGCAGATAAATCAACAGCTCAAATCAATCCCGCAATGCCTTTGCCGCAGGATGGTAAGTTGATAAAAGGTAAATTGGAAAACGGATTGACTTATTACATCAGAGAAAATAAGAAACCAGAAAAAAAGTTGGAGCTGAGGCTGGTTGTTAAGGTTGGATCCATCATGGAGGATGATGACCAACTCGGACTGGCACATTTTGCTGAACACATGGCTTTCAACGGTACAAAAAACTTTAAAAAGAATGATATCGTATCCTACCTGCAGGGTATTGGTGTTGAGTTTGGAAACGACCTGAATGCTTACACAGGTTTTGATGAAACTGTTTATATCCTGCCTATCCCTGCTGATCAGCCAGCCAACCTGGAAAAGGGATTCCAGATCTTGGAAGACTGGGCACATCAGGTGACTTACAATACAGAAGATATCAACAGCGAAAGGGGTGTAATCCTCGAGGAAAGTAGGTTGGGTAAAAGCGGTGAAGAAAGGATGTTCAAGAAAGTTTATCCTGCCCTTTTCAAGGGGTCAAAGTACGCTCAGCGCCTCCCTATCGGCAATGACAGCATCATCAAAAATTTTCAACCGGATGCCATCAGGCGTTTTTACCGCGACTGGTACAGGCCTGAATTGATGGCAGTTATAGTGGTGGGCGACCTGCCAGCTGATCAGGCTAAAAGAATGATTGAAAAACATTTTGCGGGAATTAAATCTGCTGCCCAAACCAGGCAAAGGGAATATGCTGCAGTGCCGCCCTATTCAGATAATACCGCAATGGTTGTAACAGACAAGGAAGCAACTGGATTCGAATTTGCCATCAACTATCCAGCCTTTGCTTATAAAAAAGCGACTACTGCCGGAGAATACCGGAAAGAACTGCTCAATAATCTCTACACATCCATGCTGGGTAGCAGGTTGCGGGAACTGACTCAGAAGGAGAATCCACCTTTTGTTTATGCGTATGCAGGCTTCGGAGGATATGCAAAAAATTATCAGTCCTTCACCATTCAGGGTGGAACGGGAACGAATGATGTCAAAAAGGGTATTGATGCAGCACTTACTGAAATAGAAAGGGTAAGGCGTTTTGGTTTTACAGCTGCGGAACTGGAAAGGGCCAAGATGAATCTGCTAAGTTCCTACGAACGCAGTTGGAACAACAGGGATAAAACAGAATCTGTGCAATACGCAGATGAGTATATCCGAAATTTTACTGATGGTGAGTCGATCCCAGGTATTGAAGCAGAGTTTGAACTTGTTAAGGGAATGATTCCAGCCATTGGAATTCAAGAGGTAAATGCCATAACTGATATCTTTAAAAACGAGAAAAACAGGTTTACTTATGTAATGGGGCCTGACGGCAATGCTTCTATGCCAGCCGATCAGGCAATTCTGGCTATGTTAGACAGTAAATTGGCGGATGCAAGTATTAAGGCATATGAGGAAAAGGCCATTGCGGCAAGTTTACTCACAACAATGCCCAAGCCAGGCAAAGTGGTTACCAAGTCTGCCAACGCGAAGCTGGGAGCAACAGAATTGGTTTTATCCAATGGTGTAAAGGTGTCTCTGAAAGCAACTGATTTCAAAAATGACCAGATTCTCTTTGCTGCGTCCAGGCCCGGTGGTTTGTCGAATTACAGTTTGTCAGATAAATACAGTGCAGAAAATGCTGTAAGTCTGGTATCCGCAATGGGTGTGGGTGCGTTTAGTCCAACTGATCTCACCAAGGCTCTTGCCGGGAAGGTAAGTTCGCTGAGGCCATCCATCAGCAATTACAGTGCAGGGTTTTCCGGTTCAAGCAGCAAAAAGGACCTGGAAGTACTTTTTCAACTGCTCAACCTCTATGTCAGGGAGCCTAGAAAAGACAGCGGGCTTTATAACTCCGTAATTCAGCGTGGAAAAGCACAGGTTTCCATGCTTGGCGCCAATCCGCAGGTTGCATTCATTGACAGCCTGAATGTTGTCATGTACAATGCCAATCCACTTGCTCCCACAGCGATACCCAAGACTGCACATTTTGAAAAAATTGACCTCAGCAGGAGTATGGCCATTTACAAGGAATTGCTCGGAGACCTGGGAGGTATGCACATCAGTATAGTAGGTAGTTTTGATGAACAAGAAGTCATTGCCTTGCTTGAAAAATATGTTGCAGGTTTACCTGCAGTTTCCAAACCCGTAATAAAAGATAATAAAGTTCGGATTGCCAAAGGGCAGCAGACTTTCCGTGTGAACAAAGGAAAAGAAGACAAAAGCTTGATTGTAGGTATTTTCGCTGGTGATATTGCTTACAGTGAGGCCCTGGCTCTCAAAATGAATGGTTTGAGCGATGCCATCAATATCATCATCACAGAGGAAATGCGCGAAAAAATACAGGGTATTTATGGTGGTGGTACAAGTGCCGGTCTCAATAAAACCCCATACGGAGCTTTCCAAATGATCCTGCAATTGCCATGCGGTCCTGCCAAAGTGGATACACTGATTGCATCTTTCAACAATGAACTCAACCGCATTGCCAGCAAAGGGATTGATCAGTCTTATGTAGACAAAGTAAAAAAAGCCTGGATAGAAAAGTATAAGGTAGATGTGAAAACAAATGCTTTCTGGCTTTCAGCATTGCAGGATATTGCGAGGGGGGAAAGGACTGCTGACAGGGTTATCAATGCTGAACAATATTTCAATGCGCTCAGTTTGCAGGATCTGAGTGAAGCGGCTACATTAGTAAGCAAAGCATCTTCCCGTATTATCGGCGTTCAGATGCCTGAAACAGCAACTTCAGCCAGGTAATACCATGGATACACAGATTAATATCCTGGAACAGTTTTGTTCATTGCAATCTGTAGAAGAAATTTGTTGGACATTGCTTCACGGTGGAGCCTCCAGCAGAAAATCGGCTATGCATCAGGCTGCAATTGCCACGGCTGTTGACGGTATGGCTTTGATGAGAACCATTGTTTTGAGGAGGGTTGATACGGCAGGTAAAAGGTTATTTCTGCATACAGACCTGCGTAGCAAAAAGATCAATGATTTCGAATCCGGGGATTCGCTTTCCTGGTTGTTCTATGATCAATCTGTAGCCACCCAAATCAGGTTGAGTGGCAAAGTAACCCTCCATCACCAGGATGACTTGTGCAGGGAACACTGGGATAAAACAGGCCACCACAGCCGCCGGTATTACTTGTCGGACACTGCACCATCCGTTGCTTTTCAAGAACCCTTTACGGGACTGAATCCCGCCTTGACCTCATTTGCATATACATTGGAAGAGAGTGAAAAAGGCTTTGCAAATTTTGTGGTAGTGGAAACTGCAATCAGCTGGATGGAATGGTATTATACCCACCATACTGGTAACCGCAGGGCAGTTTTCAGTTACACAGATGGATCCTTAAAGGAGGCTACTTGGCTATCGCCCTGACAGAAAACGTGCATGTCCCTTTTTTTCACTACCTTTGTGCTATTCATATAGTCTCTCGACAGCCCTGTTAATCTTACGTATCAAAGTTCATCAGGTCATTTTAGGGCAGGTTATATAATGCTGCTCATGCAGCATTCACATTAAAATTGTTACAAATTGTCATTCAAAGCATTGAATCTGATCGAGCCCATTTTAAGGTCGCTCGACACTGAAGGGTATACCATGCCCACACCTATCCAGCAACAATCTATTCCTGTAGCCCTTGAAGGAAGGGATTTACTTGGGTGCGCCCAGACAGGTACAGGGAAAACTGCTGCCTTCTCCCTTCCTATACTTCAGCGCCTTTATCTTGCAAAGCAACAAGGTGATTTACCAAAGGGTATCAGCACACTTATTCTAACGCCAACCCGTGAGCTTGCCATCCAGATTGCAGAGAGTGTAGGCGTCTATGGTCGTAACCTAGGGCTTAAGCATCTTGTTATTTTTGGTGGTGTCTCCCAGCATCCACAAACAGCAGCACTCAGGCAGGGAACAGATATACTTATTGCTACACCAGGCAGGTTGCTTGATCTCATGCAACAGGGTTATATCAGTCTTGCACATATCAGCATATTTGTTCTTGATGAAGCAGACCGCATGCTTGATATGGGCTTCATACATGATGTTCGCAAGGTAATTGTCAAGCTGCCTGCAAAAAGGCAAACACTGTTTTTTTCTGCAACAATGCCTCCGGAAATTGCTTCCCTTGCAGACAATATTCTGAATAAACCGGTAAAAGTAGAAGTTACACCCGTTTCTTCCACTGCTCAAACAATCCGTCAGTCTGTCTATTTTGTTGATAAGGGGGATAAGAAAAATCTCCTTGTTCACATCCTCAAAGATCAGTCAATCACCCGGGTGCTCGTTTTTGCCAGAACCAAACACGGTTCAGATAAAATTGTCAAGGATTTGGTTAAACAGGGTATTACAGCAGAAGCGATTCATGGCAATAAATCGCAAAATGCAAGGCAACGGGCCCTCAGCAATTTCAAGTCTGCTACTACCCGTGCTTTGGTGGCTACGGATATTGCTGCAAGAGGTATTGATATTGATGAACTGACGCATGTCATCAATTATGAGCTTCCCAATGTTCCTGAAACCTATGTTCACAGGATTGGCAGAACCGGTCGCGCTGGTGCCAGTGGTATAGCACTTTCTTTTTGTGATCAGGAGGAAAAAGAATACCTGCGAGACATACATAAACTGATTGGCAACACAATTCCTGTTGAATCCGATCATCCTTATGTGATGGAAACTGGTTCATTTGTTTTCACAGCATCTCAAAATACCGGGGTGAGGGAATTGGCAAAAAGAAGCATTCAAAAGCCTTTTGTTAAATCAAATTTTCAGCAAAGCCGACGGGAAAATTCCAATAACAGTTTCAGGGAGAGTAATACCCCAAGGAGAATTTCTATTCAAAAGAATTTGGCAGAAAGGGTTTAGGATAAATCAATTTCAAGAACGCAGTAAAAAAGGGAAGGGGTATGGAAATACCCCTTCGTTTGTCTAATAACTCTTAACGCTCGCACTGAGCCCGAAGGCCCTATGATTTTTCAATTCTGACATTATTGGATCTAAATCGTTCTGGATATATTGTAACTATACTTTCAATAGTTTGATTATTGGGTATGGTAGCGGATTTCAGGTTTGCAACTGGATTTTAATGGCTCGTTCTGTTAGGATATTTGGGGTTTTTCCGGATAACTGTTTGAAACTTGCAAAAAGGAAAAGGATTTGTTAATTTTACGTTAAGCAAATGTGCTTCAAAATTAAACACCAAACAAACTGAATTACTCTATTTTGGTATAGAGTATATCTATGAACTCAATATAATTATTATCTATATTATTAATATCTATATCAGCCTTATATTAGTAGCATGAATATTCAGCAATTGGAATATGTGATTGCGTTGGATGATCACAGGCATTTTGTGACAGCTGCGGAAAAATGTCACGTAACGCAGGCTACTTTGAGCATGATGGTTAAAAAGCTCGAAGACGAGCTTGGTGTAAAATTATTTGACAGGAGTAAAAAACCGCTTGTACCTACATCAGTTGGTAAACGTATCATATCTCAGGCACGTGTCATCATACAGGAAGCATCCCGCATGGATGAAATTATTGGTGCTGAGCGCGGTGTACTGAAAGGGGAGCTTAGGTTAGGTATCATACCAACTTTGGCGCCTTATGTTCTACCGATGTTTGTTAAGCAGTTTCTGGAGAAATATCCCAGTGTGAAGCTTAAAATAAATGAGATTACTACAGATGAAATAATCTATAGACTCGAACAGGGTGACCTGGATGCGGGTTTGATGGCTATCCCATTGGGCAGAAAAGGATTAATGGAACATCACCTTTTCAACGAAGAATTTGTGGTATATGCATCTGATAACCAGAAACTGCTTGAAAAGAACTTTGTTTTACCGGCAGACATTGACCACAATCAACTCTGGTTGCTGGAAGAAGGGCATTGCATGCGTACACAGGTAGTAAACCTTTGTGAACTGAAAGAACGGGAAAGGGATATCCATCAACTGGAATTTGAAGCTGGAAGCCTAGAAACACTCCAGAAAGTTATTGATGTAATGGATGGCATGACCGTACTCCCCATGTTGGCAGTAAAAGAAATGCGGGAGGAAATGCGTAAAAATATCCGTTTTTTTTCAGCTCCGGCGCCTGTCAGGGAAATCGGACTGGTGACCTATCGTTACTATGTCAAAGAAGCACTTGTTGAGGCATTGAAAGAAGTTATTCTGAATAACCTATTCGCCCGGCGCCCCTCCCATGGTCATGAGACCTTAACTATGAATTAACTTATTCTTAAATCCGGATTGGATAATTTTGCGCGTCGCCAGCAGACTTTAATTTGAACAAAGGTTCTCAAAAGTTGTTGTCGATCTATTGTTGTAGTTCTAAATTTCCAGTATGGCAGGTAATGAAGTGGAGGTTTCCCTTGGGAAATCTATCAGAAAATTTTTTGA